>SGZK01000046.1:0-6365 GCA_004214195.1 Flavobacteriales bacterium
TAATTGAAAAATTGAATCATTAGCTTCAACCTCTGATGAAATACCAGCAGCTAATTGATAATCTTTATCAGCTTCATCTTTAATCAAATCAACTATATCATCAATAGTAATTCGTCCTAATAATATTTTTCTATTATTAACCACAGGGATAGCTTCAAGATCATACTTAGACATTACTTTAGCAACTTCCTCACCTTCCAAGTTAACATGAACATAGTCTACGTTAGGAATATAGATATCTTTGACTCTTGTCCTTGCTTTAGCTGTAACAAGATCTTTCAATGAAAGTCTTCCTTTTAATTTATTTCCTGAATCTACAACATAGATCGAATGTACCCTTGAAACATTTTTTGCTTGTTTTCTAATTTCATCTAAGCATTTAGAGATACTTAGATTTTCATTTACCTTAACTAGCTCCTTAGCCATTAAACCACCAGCAGTATTTTCTCCATATTTAAGAAGTTCCTTAATATCTTCTGCAAGGCTACTATCTTTTATTTGAGAAAAAACTCTTTCTTGTCTTTCTTCAGTTAACTCAGAAATAATATCAGTTGCATCATCGGAATCTAATTCTTCAATTTTTTCTGCAATTTCTTTTTCAGATAAATTTTCAATTATACCTTCTCTAATATCCTCATCAAGCTCGGCAAGAGCATCAGCACTTTTTTGTTTATCGAAAATTTTAATAATATAGACAACCTCAGATATTTCAAGTAACTCAAAGATTTCAGCTAAGTCTGCATAATGAACATCTTTAAGCTTTTCAATTACCTTACTCTTATCTTCAGATAAAATAAGTTTCTTTATCCTGTCGATTAATTCGTCGTTGATTTTAAATTGGCTCATTGCTAATAATTTGAGTTAATTTAACGAATTCAGAACTTGATAATTGTTCAGGTCTGTATTCAAAGATACTATCTTCTAGGATAATTTCTGGAATATCTAGTTTTTTTAAAGAATTTTTTATTTTTTTTCTTCTTTGTTGAAAGGAAAGTTTTACAATTTTGAAAAGTAATTTTTCATCACAATCTATGTTTATAGATTTTTTTCTTTGTAATGATAATACAGATGAATTTACTTTTGGTTTTGGATTAAAAACATTAGGGCTAACATCAAAATGAATTTTAACATCAAAGAATAATTGTGTTAGAACTGATAATATTCCATAAGTTTTAGAACCACTATCACTAAAGATTCTACTAGCAACCTCTTTTTGAAACATTCCAGTTAATGAGCTTACTATATCCCTATTTTCAATTACTTTAAAAATAATTTGAGATGAAATATTATAAGGAAAATTACCAATTATTAATATTTCATTGTCTTTAAAGTTTTTCAGATCATATTTAAGGAAATTTGCAGATATTATTTCTACATTTTTATTCAGGTATTTTTTTTCTAAATATTCTATACATTCATTATCAATTTCTATAAGAGTTAAATTTTTTGCAGAGTAAATCAGATGATCAGTTAATGCGCCCATACCTGGCCCTACTTCAACTATATGTCTGTGATTTTTGAAATTAACTAAATCAATAATTTTTTTTGCAATATTATCATCTGAAAGAAAATGTTGACCAATTTTTTTTTTCGGCTTTACATTGTTTCCCATTTCTATTTGATAATATCAAATCCAGTATATGGGACTAAAACATTAGGAATTGAAATTCCTTCTTTTGTTTGATTGTTTTCTAATAGTGCTGACATAACTCTAGGAAGAGCAAGTGAGCTTCCATTTAAAGTATGAAGATGTTTATTTTTTCCTTCTGAAGCTTTGTATCTTAAATTTAGCCTATTAGATTGAAAAGTTTTAAAATTAGAAACTGAGCTAATTTCTAACCATTTATTCTGACCTTTAGAGTAAACTTCAAAGTCATATGTAATAGCAGATGTGAATCCTAAATCTCCAGCACAAAGATTAACAATTCTATAATCTAATTTTAGCTCTTTTAATATTGATTTTATATGGGATATCATTTTATCAAATGCTTCTTTGGATTTATCAGGATGTTCAATTCTTACTATTTCAACTTTATCAAATTGATGAATCCTATTTAATCCTCTAACTTCAGCTCCATAGCTCCCTGCTTCTCTTCTATAGCAAGGTGTATAAGCGGTCATGCAAACAGGTAATTCATTATTATCTATTATAACATCTCGATAAATATTGGTCAGAGGGACTTCAGAAGTTGGGATTAAATATAAATTGTCATTTACTATATGATACATTTGTCCATCTTTATCTGGAAGTTGACCAGTAGAAAAAGCTGATTCTTGATTTACTAGATGAGGAACATTATATTCTGAATATCCTGCATCAATATTTTTATCTAAAAAATAACTAATTAAGGCTCTTTGAAGTTTAGCTCCAGCACCTTTATATACAGGAAATCCGGAACCAGTTATTTTACTTCCCAGTTCAAAATCTAGGATATCATATTCTTTAGAAATATCCCAATGATTTTTACAATCATTATTTTCTTTTATATCATTATTGCTAATAAAAATTTCAACATTATCTTCTTCGTTTGAACCTTCTGGAACTCCATCTTCTGGGATATTAGGTATGGTGATAAGATGCGTATGTAAATCTTTTTTAACAGAATCTAATTTTTTGGAAATTTTTTTAGATTCTGATTTGAGTGTTGAAGATTTTTTTTTAAGCTCATCAACATTTTTAGCTGATTTATTAGACTTAAAAATTTCAGCAATTTCTTTTGATATTGTATTTGATTCAAAAAGAATTTCTTCAAGATCTTGTTGGAGTTTTTTTCTTGATAGATCTAATTCAATAACTGTATCAATCACTTCTAAATTATCAATTTTTCTTTTTTTTAAACCTTGAAGTATTTCCTCTTTATTCTTTCTAAATCTATGAATCGAAAGCATTGATATAATTTTTTCTTAAATATAAACTTATTTGTTGATTAATTTAAGACAAAATTGTTCATCTTTTTTTAGTTGAGTTTTAAGCTCATCAATGGAAGAAAATTTTTCTTCATCTCTAATTTTATTGATTATCTCTATAGAAATAGTCTTATCATAGATATTATCTTTAAAATTAAAAAAATAAATTTCTAATGATTTATTTTTTCCTCCAATTGTTGGTCTTACGCCAATATTCATCATACCAAAGTATATATTAGAATTAAATATAGTCTTAGCAAGATAAACTCCATTTTTTGGAATTATTTTATAGGGTTCTTTAATTTGAATATTTGCTGTTGGGAAATTTATTTTTTTTCCTAGACCATCTCCATGAACCACTTTGCCTGTTAACATAAAATTTCTACCTAAATATTCATTACATTTTTTAATTTCTCCTTTTAATATTGCATTTCTAATCTTTGTCGAACTAATAGCAATAGAATGAATTTCTTGAGCAGCAATCTCTTCAACAGTAAACATATAATTTAGACCAAACTTTTTTAGATCTTCTACAGAGGCTTCTCTATCTTTTCCAAACCTGTGATCATATCCAATAATTATGTGTTTAATTTTTAATCTTTTAACTAGTATTTCTTCCACAAATTCTTTTGCTCTAATTTTAGAAAAATTTTCGTCAAATGGCTGGATAATTAAATTATCTACTCCAGTTTTTTCAAATAGATGAATTTTTTCATCCATTGTATCAATCATTTTAATTTCTTCAGACTTTTGTAAGACTATTCTAGGGTGAGGAAAGAAAGTCATAATTAAAGAAGACAAGTTATTCTTCTTTGATTCTTCAACTAATTTTGTTAAAATTTTATTATGACCAATATGAACACCATCAAAAGTTCCTATTGTAAGTATTGATTCTTTTTCAGATGAATATGATTGAATATTATTAAATATTTTCATCCATAAGATTTTTAGTATTATGAATATTCATAGTTTGATCAAGACCATTATGAATAAATGATAAGGCTATTTCGACACTCTTATTAACTATATTTTTTAGTTCATCTTGTTCTTTATCCGTCCATTTTCCAAGAACATAATCAGTCTTATTAAACTTTTTAGAATTTAAAATACCAACTCTAAGTCTAGAATAATTATTGTTTTTAAGATGTTCTTCAATATCTTTTAATCCATTATGCCCACCTGAACTGCCATTTGATTTAAGTTTAATTTTTCCAAAATAAAGATTAAGATCATCACAAATAACTAAAATATTTTTATTTGGAACTTTCTCTTTGTTTTTCCAGTATAATAAGGACTTACCTGAATTATTAACGAAGTTTGAAGGTTTCAGAATAATAACCTTTTTCCCCTTATAGCTAGATTCAGCTCTTTGACCTAATTTAACAGATGAAAAGGGTGTTTGAAAAAATTCTGATATTTTGTCTGCGACCAAGAAGCCAATGTTGTGTCTAGTGTTAATGTATTCATCTCCAATATTGCCAATCCCGACAATTAAAAACTTATTCATAAGCTCTTTTTTGTTGAATCCAGAAAAAAAGTTTTGAAGAAAACCCATTAAATATTAAAATATCTCAAATAAAGTTAAGATTAATTCTAATATTATTCTTTGCTATCGCCACTATCTTTATCCTTACCTCCATCATCTTTTTTGCCTTCAGCAGCTCCATCATCTTTTTTGCCTTCAGCAGCTCCTTCAGCTCCTTCAGCTCCTTCAACTCCTTCAACTCCTTCTTCACCTTCTTCACCTTCTACTTCTTCAACAACAGGATCTTCAATTATCATAGATGCTCTAGATGTTCTTACTTGACATACTACAGTATTTTCAGGATGTAAGATTTCAAATTTATCACTTTGAATATCAGCCATTGTATACTTATCACCTAATTCCATGGAAGAAATATCAATATCAATAGAATCAGGAAGATTGGAAGGAATAGCTTTTATTCTAACTTTTCTCTTGTTTCTACTTAACATTCCGCCATCATTTAAAACTCCTGGGGCAGATCCACTAATTACTACAGGAATATCCATTGTAATTTCCTTATCCTCATCAATTTCATAAAAGTCAGCGTGTATAATCCTATCGCTTACAGGGTGAAACTGAATATCTTGAAGAATAGCATTTGTTTTTTTACCTCCGAAATCAAGAGTAACCGTATGAGCAGCACCAGTATACACAAGATCTTTAAAACTAATTTCAGTTGCAGAGAAGTGTACTGTTTCCTTGCCACCATAAAGGACACAAGGAACTGATCCATTTTTCCTAAGAGATTTGGAATCAACTTTACCTATTTTCTCTCTTTTACTACTTTTTATTTCTATTGATTTCATTGTTTCAAGTTTAATTTATAAATAATTCGTCAATTGATTTATTATTATGAACATTATACATAGCTTCACCAAATATTTTGGAACAAGATAAGACTTCAATCTTGTTTGATTGTTTTTTAGAATCAATTGAATCTGTAATCACTAATTTGTTTAGATTAGATTTTTCTATTTTTTCATATGCATCACCAGATAATAATGCATGAGTACAAATTGCGATAACTGATTTTGCACCTCTTTCAATCATAAGATCAGCCGCTTTAGTAAGAGTGCCTGCTGTATCAACCATATCATCAATTAGAACAACATTTTTTCCGCTAACATCCCCAATTAGTTCCATATGAGTAATTATATTTCCTTTAGATCTCTGCTTGTAACAGATTACAACATCTGAATTTAAAAATTTAGAATAAGCGTAAGCTCTTTTTGATCCACCCATATCAGGAGATGCGATTGTTAAATTATCGATTTTTAATGATTGAAGATATGGTACAAAAATCGCTGAAGCATATAAATGATCAACAGGTTTCTCAAAAAATCCTTGAATCTGGTCTGCATGTAAATCCATTGTTATAATTCTTGTTGCACCCGCTGATTCAATTAATTTAGCAATTAATTTAGCACCTATAGGAACTCGAGGTTTATCTTTTCTGTCTTGTCTAGCCCATCCAAAATATGGAATAACAGCTGTTATATGTCTAGCAGAAGCTCTTTTTGCTGCATCAAGCATTAGTAGCATCTCCATAAGGTTATCAGATGATGGATTAGTAGAGCCAATTATAAAAACCCTAGAGCCTCTAACAGATTCTTCAAAAGAGGGTTGAAACTCTCCATCACTATATCTTTGAAATTCTACACTACCAAGTGATTGACCAAATACTTGAGCAATTTTCTTAGATAGATTTTCACTTTTAGTACAAGAAAATAATTTTACAGTTGTTTCCACTACTAATCAATTGGTTTGCAAATTTATAAATAATTATTATTCAGTATAATTTTAATAAAGATTATTTAGTATAAAGTAATTTATTATTTTTGAGACCTTTAGCTTCGGTGGCGAAATTGGTAGACGCGCTGGATTCAAAATCCAGTTCCCTTGGGAGTGTGGGTTCGATTCCCACCCGAAGTAC
>SGZK01000047.1:0-6175 GCA_004214195.1 Flavobacteriales bacterium
GTTGATCTTGTTTTATTTCAATAGGTTTTCCAGCTAACCAATCATTAACTAGATCTTGAGGCAACATCTTTTCAACAAAACAATATCCTTTATCTTCATCTTTCTTAACGACTCTAATTGCTTTGACTAATTTTTTTGAGCTAGTTTTAAGACTAGCAACAGCTTTTTTTGCCATCTTACTTTATTTCTTTATGAATGGTCATTTTTTTTAGAATAGGATTATACTTTTTAATCTCTAATCTATCAGGAGAATTTTTCTTATTCTTAGTTGAAATATACCTAGAGGTTCCAGCCATACCAGAATCTTTGTGTTCAGTACACTCCAAAATAACTTGAACTCTATTACCCTTCTTAGCCATGTTATTTTATTAATCCCTGTTTTCTTGCCTTTTTTAAAACTTCTGAAATACCTTTTTTATTAATGGTTTTAAGAGCTGAAGCTGAAAGCTTAAGCGTAATCCATTTATTTTCCTCAGGAATAAAAAAACGTTTTTTAATTAAATTAACATCAAACCTTCTTTTAGTCCTATTTAAAGATTTGGAAACATTATTTCCAAACATAACTTTCTTTCCCGTAATTTCACAAGTTTTAGACATATTTCAAACCTATTTTCAACGTGCAAAACTAAACTATTTAGATTTAATAAAAAAATTATTATTAGCTCTTAATTATCGTATTTATGAAGAAGTTTAACGACTCTTCTGTAATTTTTGAAATAAATGACTGTCTATCACAATCAATCTTAATTTTTTTACAAACGACTATTTCTTTAGATGCAATTGAGATAAAACAATCACCTCTATCTGAAAGATTGTCGGTAACGCTAGGACCAGCGTTACCAGTTGTTGATATTGAGTAATCTGAATTAAAAATTTTCATTGCATTTATAGCCATTTCTTTACTAACTTTTTCACTCACTGCAGAATACTTTTGAATATCCTCAATATTAATATTAAGAATATTTGTTTTGGAATAATTAGAATATGAAACAATAGATCCATGAAAAATTTCTGAAGCCCCAGGAATTAAAACTATTCTTTTAGAAAGGGCTCCACCAGTACAGCTTTCAGCAAAAGAAATAGTCTTATTAGATTCTCTTAAAAAATCAACAATCTTATTTTCCATAGTTATTTGATATTTAAAGAAAAAAGGTTTTCTTTTTGTATATATCCTTCAAGATTATCACCAGATACCACTTTACTAACACCCGAAGGTGTTCCAGTAAAAATTAAGTCTCCTATTTTCAATGTAAAATATTTAGAAATATATGATATTAAATAATCAATTTTCCATATCATTTTCTCAGAGTTTCCTTTTTGAACTAATATATTATTTTTTTTGAGTTCAAAATCAATATGATTTATATCATTAAATAGTGACTTTTTCATAAACTTGCCCACAAGACATGAGTTATCAAAAGCTTTAGATTTTTCCCAAGGATGACCTTTAGACCTAAGTTCTGTTTGTAGATCTCTAGCAGTAAAATCTATTCCTAATCCAATCTCTTCATAGTATTTATGGGAGAACTTTTCATCTATATGCTTACCAAGTTTATTAATTTTGATTATTAATTCAACCTCATGATGAATATTATCAGAAAAACCAGGAATGATAAAAGGCTGGTTTTTTGATATTAATGATGAATCAGGTTTCATGAAGATTAAAGGGCTACCAGATCTTTTATTTGATAGTTCTTTAATATGGTCGACATAATTTTGTCCTATACAGATTATTTTCAATTTTCTATGAATTGGTTAAACCTAATTTTACTTGAGTAACAATTTTTTTTGTATACTCAGGAAAATCTCTACTCATCATCCAAGAATAATAGCCTTTATCTTCCATTAATACTTCTTTTACTTTTTTTCCATTATGTTTTCCAAAATTAAAAGCTGCATCTCCATCATTATCCTCAATTATTCTTCCAGCAAAATCAAGATTCTTATTCCTCTTTGTTAAAGTACTTAAAAAATCAACATTAGGTTCTAAATCTTCATATTTGTCAAGTTGAGACAACAAAACTTTATAAGTTGCTATTGTGTCATCAAGAGCTGTATGAGCATTCCCATGATCTTTATTACAATAGAATTTAAGCGCAGATGTCAAATCTCTTGGTTCTTTTTTAAAGAAAATTGTTTGTACATCAACTGTTTTAACTTTTATAAAAGATGAAACATCAATATCAGATCTTATAAATTCTTCAACTAAAAGTGGCAAATCAAACTTGTCTACATTATATCCAGCTAAATCACAACCCTTTATAAACTGATATATCTCTTTGGAGTAAAACTTAAAGTTTGGTTGATCTTTAACCATCTCATCAGTAATTCCATGAATGGATGAAGCTTCTGTTGGTATTGGACATTCTGGATTAATCCTCCAAACCATTTCTGTTTTTTCATCGTTAACTTGCAACTTTAAGATAGCTATCTCAACTATTCTATCTTTTCCAGGGTTTGTTCCTGTAGTCTCGAGATCAAAAAAACAAATTGCTTTATTTAAATTAAGTTTCATTTAATTATATAGTTTGACTAATATCCCATTTCTCAAGATATTCGGCAACTCTTTTCACAAAACTACTTCCAACTGAACCATTAATAATTCTATGGTCATAACTATGTGAGAGAATTATTTTTTTTCTAATTCCAATAAAGTCTCCATTTGCAGTCTCAATTACAGATGGTAATTTCCTAATAACTCCTATAGCAAGAATACCAACTTGGGGTTGGTTTATTATTGGTGTCCCCATAATAGAACCAAAATTTCCCACATTAGTTACTGTATAAGTCCCATCAGAAATTTCATCAGGTCTTAATGAATTATTTCTAGCTCTATTAGAAAGGTCATTAACAGCAATGGCTAATCCTTTTAAGTTTAAATGATCAGCATTTTTTATTACAGGTACTATAAGATTTCCATTATCCAGTGATGTAGCCATCCCAATATTTATTGATTTTTTAACTACTATTTTTTCATTCTCTACTGAACTATTTAATATTGGAAAGTCTCTTAAAGCTTTAATTATTGAAAAAATAAATAATGGTGTAAAAGTTAACTTTTCATTCTCATTCTTTAAAAAGTTTGATTTATTTTTTTCCCTCCAGTCCCAAAGACTTGTAACATCAGCTTCTACAAAGGATTGAACATGAGCAGAAATTTTCTTACTCTCAGACATATGATCAAAAATTATTTTGCTCATTCTATCCATTTCAATTATTTGATCTCCTAATTCATTTGTTACACTTCCTTTAACATTTGACTTTAAATCAAAAGATAAATTGTCAGAACCTTTTAGGTAATTTAAAATATCAGCCTTGGTAACCCTTCCTTCTTTTCCCGATCCTTTTATTGAATCTAATTGTTCTATAGATATATTCTCCTTCTTCGCAATGCTTTTAACTAGTGGAGAATAGAATCTTTTTTTATTATTATTAGTTTTTTGATCTTTTTTAGGAACATCAAGACTTTTTAATGTCTTATTGATGGTTTCTTCTATTTCTTTTACTTCTATTCTTTCTTTCTGAGCATCATCAACTATATCATCTTTATCTTTTATAGTTATGTCAGACTTTTTATCTTCTATTTCTCCATCATTAATATCTTTTGTTTCAATCTCAGCTATTACCTCCCCAACCTTTATAATTTGATCTACCTCAAAATTTCTTTTTACCAAAACACCTTTATATTCTGAAGGAACATCTGAGTCAACCTTATCAGTTGCTATCTCAACAACAGGTTCATCTATATCAACTTTATCTCCTACATTTTTCAACCAATTAGTAAGAGTTGCTTCAGCTATACTCTCTCCCATTTTTGGGAGTTTTAGATAATATTTTCCCATCCTATATTGTGGACAAATTTACAATTTATATTATTAGTCATTTTTCAAGTCACTTTCATATGGTCTCCTATTTTGAATACTTCTTGCTAGAGTAACTTCATCAGTATATTCAAGCTGATCACCAACTGGAATTCCTCTTGCTAAAACAGATATATCAAGATTAAATTTTTGAATAATTTTAAAAATATAAAAATTTGTTGTGTCTGCTTCAATAGTAGCGCTTAGTGCAAAAATTACCTCTTTAATTGATTGTTCTTGAATTTTATTTCTAATAGTATCAATATTTAAATCTTCTGGACCAATCCCATCAATAGGAGAAATAACTCCTCCTAAAACATGATATAATCCATTGTACAAATTAGTATTCTCAATTGCCATAACATCTCTGATATCCTCTACAATACATAAAATAGAAGAATCTCTAGAAGGATTTGTACATATTTCACATATTTCTTTATCAGAAATATTATGACATTTATTGCAATAGCCTATTTTATCTCTGAATTCTCTTATACTATCTGATAGATCTTTAGAATACTCTGTAGGTTTTTTTAGAATTTCAAGAGCAATTCTTAAAGCAGATCTTTTTCCAATACCAGTTAATTGAGAAATATTATAAACTAAATTTTCAAGAAGTTTTGAGGAAAAGTCCATTCCGCAAATTTAGAAAATTATTCGTTGAAAGTTGTTTTGTATATTTACAAATAGATGCTATCTCCTGAAATTATATTGATTACTGTACTCTCATATTTTGCAATATTGACCTTAATATCATATATAACTGGTAGAGAGGATAATAATAAAGTTTTTTTTAAAGCGAATAAAAATTCAAATTGGTTAATTGTAGCCTTTGGAATGGTAGGTGCTTCATTATCTGGAGTAACATTTATCTCAGTACCTGGATGGGTTGAAGACTCACAGTTCACATACTTTCAAGTTGTTCTTGGATATCTTGTTGGTTATTTGTTTGTAGCAAGTGTATTGCTTCCAATATACTATCGAATTGGTCTGACATCAATTTATGAATATTTAGATCAAAGGTTTGGTCAAAACTCCTATTTTGTTGGATCAGTTTTTTTCCTCATATCAAGAGTACTGGGAGCATCTTTCAGACTATTTCTAGTAGCAATTGTACTTCAAGAATTTGTTTTTGATTCAATGAAAATACCATTTGAAATAACAGTCATTTTTTCTATCCTCTTGATTTGGCTATATACGAAAAGGGGGGGGATAAAAACTATTGTATGGACTGATACAATTCAAACAACTTTTATGATTTTAGCTGTTATATTATCGATTATATATATTAACAAAAGCCTTGACTGGAGTATTACAGAGTTTTTGTATTCATCAGATCTAAAAGAATATAATAGGATATTTGTTATGGATAATTTCTTAGAAAGAAATTTCTTCTGGAAGCATTTTATTGGAGGAGCATTTATCACAATATGTATGACTGGACTAGATCAAGATATGATGCAAAAAAATTTAACATGCAGAAATATAGGAGAGGCAAAAAAGAATATGGTGTTATTTAGCTTCATTTTAACTTTTGTAACATTCCTATTTATATTACTAGGCGCTTTGTTATATATATATGCTTATAAAAATAATATTAGCATACCGGCAAATTCTGATTTGCTTTTCCCAAAAATTGCTCTTGAAGGAAGTTTAGGACAATTTGTAGGGATAACATTTATCCTTGGACTAATTGCTGCAGCCTATAGTAGTGCAGATAGTGCATTAACATCTCTTACTACTTCTTTTTGTATAGATATTTTAAAAATAAATAAACTTTCACCAGATCGTCAATTAAAAATTAGGAAGCAAACTCATATTTGGATGAGTTTAGCATTAATCATTGTTGTAATTATATATAGGTATGTTTTAGATAGAAATGTTATAGATAGTCTTCTTACTGTAGCTCAATATACATATGGACCGTTATTAGGCTTATTTGCTTTTGGAATTTTCACCAAATTCAAAATAGATGATAAAAAAGTATACTATGTAGTAATAATTAACATGATTTTAATTATTATTCTCGGGAATATTGACAGTAGTTCAATTGGAGGATATTCTATTGGTTATGAATTATTACCTATAAATGGATTACTTAATTTTATTGGACTATACTTGATAAGAAAATAGTGCCAAAATGTCATAATAATTGTAATTGGTATTTTTTTTGCTTATATAATATAAAATTTAAAAAATGGGAAAAGGTAAAATAAATGTTTCTGTTGAAAATATATTTCCTCTAATTAAAAAATTTCTATATAGTGATCAAGAAATTTTTTTAAGAGAATTAGTGTCAAATGCTACTGATGCAT
>SGZK01000048.1:0-5773 GCA_004214195.1 Flavobacteriales bacterium
AATTATTACCTAATTAATTTTTTACTTAACACTTCAAGTGATATACCTTTAGTTTCTGGCATAATAAAGTGAACAAATAAAAGCTGAAGAACCATCATAAAAGCAAAGAATGCAAATACAATTCCAGGACCTATCCACCCAAATAGAAATGGAACAAGTGATGGTATAATAGCAGCTAGAACCCAGTGAGTAGAAACTCCAAAAGATTGCCCATAACTTCTAATATGATTTGGAAATATTTCTGAAATATATACCCAAATTATAGCTCCTTGTCCAATTGCATGAGATGCTATAAATAGAAATAGAAAAATAGGAAGTGCTATACCACCCCAATCTAAAATGAACGAAAGACTTATTAAGGTGAGTGAAATTATATAACCTATTGAACCTATATACATCAAAATTTTTCTACCAAGTTTATCAATTAAATTAATACCTATAAATGTAAAAATCACATTAGTTAGACCAATTCCAACACTATTTAATAGGGCTGCACTCTGGCCAAGCCCCCCTTCTTCAAATATTCTAGGAGCATAATATAAAAATGCATTAATACCAGAGAATTGATTAAAAGCTGCTACTAAAAAGGCAAGCATTAATATAAAACTGTATTTCTTTTGAAAAATTGATTCTGATTTAACACTTGATTCTTTATCTTTTATTATTTCGCTAATTAATTCATCTGCATCATTTTTTGGGTATGCATCCCTGATTACTTTTTCTGCTTCATCTTGTTGATTATTCAAATAAAGCCATCTTGGACTTTTCGGAATTGATAGAACTAATAAAGTATATAGCAAAGCAGGCAAGGCTTCAATACCCATCATATATCTCCAATCATTTTCTCCAAGACCACTTAAAAGATAATTTGATAAAAATGCAATTAATATTCCGCTAACTAAATTAAATTGATATAATCCTACAAGTCTACCTCTACTTTTTGCAGGTGCAATTTCCGAGATATATGCTGGGGCAGCTATTCCAGATATTCCTACCCCTATTCCTCCTATAAATCTAAATATAGCAAATGTGATTGGATCATTAGCCAATGCTGATCCAATCGCAGAAAGAGTATAAAAAATACCAATCCATAATAATGTTTTCTTTCTCCCAATTTTTCTAGTTGGAATTCCACCGAATATAGCTCCTACTACTGTTCCCCATAGCGCCATTGCCATAACAACTGAACCGTGAAAAATATCACTTGAATTCCATAAGAGTTGAAGTTTTTGATCAGCGCCAGATATTACTACAGTATCAAACCCAAAAAGAAAACCTGCAAGAGCAGCAGTTAATGACCACTTGGTAAGTCTATTCATACTCTAATCTACAAATTAATACTTAAGCCCTCCAGACGCATACAAAATTCCTCCCCTTAACAAATTTATAAACCTCGCATCTGAATATATCTCTGATAAATGACCCAGTCCCGTATAAAATGATCTTCCACCCTCATATTCATGGAACCATGTTATTGGATGATTGTCTCCATGCTGTCCACCACTATAAGAACTCTCATCAAGATTAAGAAGTACATTTATATTTGGATTAATATTATAAAAGTTATACCACTCATCTCTAATTTCCCAATCTTTTTCTAAATGTTTTGTTGATATATGTTGACTATTAATTGTATTGATTTTTGCCTTGGCAGTCCCTATAGGGTGATTTTTAAAATAAGCCCCCACAAGACCTCCATACCATTTCCAATCATATTCTGTGTCAGTTGCAGAATGAATTCCCACATAACCTTTTCCACCTCTAATAAATTTCTCCATTACTTCTTGCTGTCTTAAATTCAGGATATCTCCTGTAGTATTTAAGAAAATAATTGAGCTAATATTCTCTAGATTTTCTTCTATTATAACATCAGAGCTATTTGAAAAGTACACATTGAATTTATTATCATCTCCTAATGATTTTATTAAATCTAAACCTGCATTTATTGATTTATGTACAAAACCCTTTGTTTCAGTTATAACTAAAACAGAGAATTTATTATTATCCGAACAGTTTAAACAGTTTAAATCTTTTTTTGGAGATAATAGCATGAATGGGATAATTAGCAAAAATAATCTCATAAGCTTTATTTTACGGATAAATTATATAAAGAAGAGATAAGCGTTATGGGAAACCATTTTTTATTTTCATTACAATAAATAAGATGCTTAGTTGTCTTTGGCTCATAAAGATTATTATTTTGGGAATTAGAAATTATATCTTTCTTCAATAAAGTCTCGTTTTTACCTGTTATAATCTTATCTGAAAAATAGTTAATTAAAGTAACTGGGATTTTTTTATACCCTAACTCTTTCAGAGCAGTATACCTATGATGTCCATCTATTATCATATTAGACTTACTACAAATTAATATTGTCGAAATTATTATATACTCATCCTTATATTTTAAATTATTTTTTAAAATATCTTTTTTATCTAATAGAACTTTTTCATGAGGCATGATGATATCTACATCCACTTCCTTAATAGCTACAACAATATCTTTATCTACTTTAATGGAATACATAATCTAATAATTTAAAGCATTATACGTCTTCTGCTAATAATATAAACTAAATAAGCAATAATTAGCATAAAAACTTCCCAAAGCAAGATATAGTATGGCCACTCACCTATAACTAAAGGATTAGATACTTCAGGTGGTTGCGCTAGATACATATAATTAGATAAGTTGTTGTCTTGGAGATAATTGATCAGAAAGTTTAAAGGCATAATTATAGCAAGAAGAATATTTAAGTTTACCCAAAGTCTTAGCCATGACAATCTAGGAAGTTTTAAATCTAGATGTTTATACATAAATATTGGCATACAAATTAATAAGCTATGTGAGACGTAAAAATTTAAATAATACCTAATTGAGTCATCAAAATTGTTCATCTGAGGTGTTAATATTGCCATAATACCTCCTATTATACCTGTAAAGTATACAAATTGAAATAGTTTTTGCTTATTTTTTATAAAAGGTAAGACAATAAGAATTAAAGTAGACATTCCACATAATTGAAGTGGTAAATTGTATTCTATACTCCAATTTCCAGCGGTGTAATAGGCATAGTGTTCAGCTATAGTATCAATTATCAAAATTATACTCATTATATAAGTCATTAATACCTTTTGATCTCTATTTAGGTATTTGGCTATAATTAGCGGTATTGATATAAGGACTACTGAAATAGCCGTCCACGTAATCCATTCCTGAGACATAAATTCAATTACATATACAGGTATTAATTCCTCTTTCATTACGTTGGTTTTTTCAAATTTATAAAAACTACATTAACTAGAGATTATAAATAAAATTTTATTAATTCTAACTAATATTAATCTTGGTTTTGTTAAGGATGTTAATTCAACGTTAAAATTTATATTAAAGTTTGTATTACAAAAAATATAAGGAATATTTGCGGCTTATTTTTAACCAAATCTTAAAACTATGATAATAACTTATATTAAATATTCAATTATTAGTTTGATTCTTTCCCTATCGGCGGAAGATAAAAACATTGTTGAAACTGCTGTTGCTAATGATGCATTCTCAACTCTTGTTACTGCTGTTCAAGCAGCTGAGTTAGTTGATGCTCTATCATCAGAAGGACCATTTACTGTATTTGCACCAACAAATGATGCATTCGGTAAATTACCAAGTGAAACTTTAGAATCTTTACTAGATCCATCAAATATTGAAACACTGCAATCTATCTTAACATATCATGTTGTTTCAGGTGAATTTTATGCTACAGATGTAGTAAATGCAATCAAAGAAAACGGAGGATCATTTATGGTAAAAACATTACAAGGTTCAGAGCTAGAATTAAAGCTTTGGGAAGGTAATGTATATGTAAAAGATAATAGCGGCAATAAAGCCAAAATTATAATTACAGATGTAAAAACATCTAACGGAGTAATTCATGCAATTGATACAGTAGTAATTCCTCAATAATTTTTTAAGTAAATAAAGGATCCTTTTTTTAGGGTCCTTTGTTTAACTTATTTATTTTATGAAAAATTGGACAAGTCTTTCCATGGGCTCCTTTTATATAGCCAGTGCTCATTAGAAATTCTTTAGTTATCTCTCCTCCTGTAAACTTAAAAGTGTTTTTAAAGAGCTTAACCCATTCATCTATGTTCATTGGTATTTTTAAATCTAACCATGATTTGAATGATCCATGTTCATTTTTAATCTCTAATACTTTATTGGCATTGTAAATAACTGCTTTAATCTTTAATTTGTTTCTTATGATCCCTTTATTTAAAAGAAGTCTATTAATTTCTCTGTATCCATAATTAGCAATATGATCAATATTATAATTTGAATATGCTGATTTAAAGTTTTCTTGTTTATTTAATATTGTGGTCCAGGATAATCCTGCTTGATTAATTTCTAAAATTAACCTTCCAAATAATTCATTATCTGATTCTATTGAAAAACCATATTGAGTATCATGATATATTTTATGAATATTATCAGATTCTAAAGTTGCTACAAACTCGCAATAGGAATTAGGTTTAATTAAGGACAATTTCTAAGTATTTAAAGAAAATCTTTTCAAAGTCATCTTGATTCTCCATATGCGGAAGGTGTCCAGAATTTTCTATAAAAAACTCTTTCCTATTTGGAAGCATGTCCTCTAACCTATCTTTAAACTCATCATAGACAACAACATTATCATGTCTTCCCCAAAAAGTATAAACTGGAATACCAAGAGAGTGAATATTATTATGAATATCATCCAGTGAGACTAGATTTTTTGTAGTAGATATTAATGCTTTTGCAAAACCACTGTGAGTTAACAATTCATCATATTTTTTTGACCAATCAGGAAATTTATCTGGATTAAAAAAGTCATTCTTCTGACTTTCAGATAACCCAGGATAACCTTCAATAAATTTATCAATCTCCTCTTGAGAAACAGATTTGTCTGATAACTCAGTATGTTCAAAAAAACCAGCTGATGCGACATAAAATAATGAGTTTACTTTATTTGGGACTAAATCTGCTATTTTTGAAATTATTCTTCCTCCATTAGATAAACCAACAAGGGCTGCATTTTCAATTTCTCTATACTTCATTAATTCAATTACTTGGTTTGCTCTTAAAAAATCAGTTTGGGGCAGATCAGGGTTATCTGAAAAACCTCTTCCATAAAGATCCAGCATAATAACTCTATACCCTCTCTCTTTAAGAGAATTAAAGGTAGTCTCCATAATATAAGATGGTATTGAATACCCATGTACTAAAACAACATTACCCAAATTAGAGTCTTGATTTGCTTCTTCGAAATATGTATATCCATCAGACAGCTCAACGTATTCACCATTAGATTTATTAAGTACTGCATCTCTAAAATCTTCATTTTTAACTACATATTCATAATCATTAACTCCTATCTGACAAGATGTGAATAAAATAGATAATAATAATAGTTTTTTCATAATCAGCAATTTAATAATTTATTACTTTTAATTAATAATAAAATTAAATAATGGCAAGAACACCTTCAAACATGTTACCATTAGGAACAACTGCTCCTAATTTCAATCTTATTGACGTAACAAGTAACACAAATGTTTCTTTAGATAACCTTAAAGGAGAAGTTGGAACGATGATAATGTTTATTTGTAACCATTGCCCTTTTGTTAAACATGTTAACTCGACAATAGCATCAATGGGTAATCAATATCATGGAAATGATATTAGCTTTATAGCAATCTCTAGTAATGATGTTAAAAATTATCCTGAAGATAGTCCTGA
>SGZK01000049.1:0-5654 GCA_004214195.1 Flavobacteriales bacterium
TATACCAGACGGATCACCTATTGGCGATTTTTCTTGTGATTACTAGTATAATTTAAGTAAATTTGAACTTTCATTATATAATGAAAAATAAAGAAACTTATACAGATATATTAGAGTTAATTGGAAACACTCCTCTAATTAAACTTAATAAGATTTCCGAAAAACTTAAAGGAACTTATTTTACAAAATTTGAAGGTTTTAACCCTGGACATTCAAATAAGGATAGAATAGCTTTATTTATTCTTAATGAGGCAGAAAAATCTGGAATAATTAATAAGGATGATACAATTATTGAATCAACTTCTGGTAATACAGGTTTTAGTCTTGCTATGGTTTCTCTACTTAAAGGTTATAAATGTGTTTTGGCAGTTAGTTCTAAAGCATCAAAAGATAAGATTAATATGATGAAATCTCTAGGAGCAAAAATTTATGTATGTCCTTCAAATGTTGCTCCTGATGATTCGAGATCCTATTATCAAGTCGCTAAAAGATTAAATGAAGAAATTCAAAATTCAGTTTATATTAATCAATACTTTAATGAATTAAATGTTAAAGCCCACTATTCATCTACTGGACCTGAAATATGGTCCCAAACAGATGGAAAAATAACACATTTAATTGCTTGTAGTGGTACTGGAGGAACAATTTCTGGTATAGGAAGATACTTAAAAGAAAAAAATAAAAATATTAAGATTATAGGTGTTGATGCCTATGGTTCTATATTAAAAAAATATCATGAAACCGGAGAAATAGATAAAAATGAAATACACTCATATAGAATAGAAGGTATGGGTAAGAGTATTATTCCATCTGCTACTGATTTTGAGATAATTGATAAATTTATTAAAGTTTCTGACTCTGAAAGTGCTCATATGGCAAGAAACATAACGTTAAATGAAGGTATTTTTGTTGGGTATACTTCTGGAGCTGCAATGCAAGCTGCTAAGCAATTAAATGATGAAGGAGAATTTAATAATAAAAGTTATATTGTAGTCGTTTTTGCTGATCATGGTTCAAGATATTTAAGTAAAATATATTCTGATGAATGGATGAATAATCAAGGCTTTTATGATAGCACTTTCTACCAAACTAATTTAAATACAATTAATTACGTTTAAATAATGGAAGATTTATTTAAAAAGATATATAATAATAAAGGTGATATTGGAAAATGGGCTTCTTTGGCAGAAGGATATTTTGTATTTCCTAAATTAGAAGGTCCTATTTCAAATAGGATGAAATTTAATGGTAAAGAAATAATCACTTGGAGTGTTAATGATTATCTTGGACTTGCAAATCATCCTGAAGTTAGAAAAATAGATTCTGATGCATCTAAAGAATATGGTAGTGCATATCCAATGGGTGCTAGAATGATGTCTGGTCATACATCAATGCATGAAGAGCTTGAATCTAAACTTGCAAGTTTTGTTTCCAAGGAATCTGCATATTTATTAAATTTTGGATATCAAGGAATTTTATCAACAATTGATAGTTTAGTGTCAAAAAATGATATAATTGTTTATGATATTGATTCTCATGCTTGCATTGTTGATGGAGCTAGACTTCATTTAGGTAAAAGATTCACATATCAACATAATGATATGAAAAGTCTTGAGAAGAATTTGATTAGAGCAACAAAAATTGCAGAACAGACTGGTGGGGGAGTTTTAGTGGTTACTGAAGGTGTCTTTGGAATGAGGGGTGAACAAGGGAAATTAAAAGAAATAGTAGAATTAAAAGATAAATATAAATTTAGATTTTTAGTAGATGATGCTCATGGATTTGGAACTCTTGGTAAAACTGGAGCAGGAACTGGAGAAGAGCAAAATGTTCAAGATAATATTGATGTTTATTTTGCAACTTTTGCAAAATCTATGGCATCAACTGGCGCATTTATAGCTGGAGATATAGAAATCATAGAATATCTTAAGTATAATATGAGATCTCAAATGTTTGCAAAATCTCTTCAAATGCAATTAGTAATTGGAGCAATCAAAAGATTAGAGATGCTTCAGAAAAACACTAAATTAAAAGATAAATTATGGGAGAATGTTAATATTCTTCAGAAAGGACTTAAGGATAGGGGATTCGATATTGGAAATACTCAAAGTTGTGTTACACCAGTATACTTAAAAGGAAGTATTCCTGAGGCAATGTCATTAGTTAGAGACCTAAGAGAAAATCATCATATTTTTTGTTCAATAGTTGTATATCCGGTAATTCCTAAAGGTCTAATCTTGCTTAGGTTGATTCCTACAGCTTCTCATACTATTGAAGATATTAACTTAACCCTTGAAGCTTTTGGAGAAATAAGAAAAAAACTCGAGAAAGGTATTTATAAAAAGATTTCTGCTTCAATTGAAACATCTTGATTAGAATTATTCATTTAGCATTACAGGCATAACTAACATTGTTATATCTTCATTTTTTTTATTAGCTGTATTTCCGGGTTTTATAATTCCAGCTCTGTTAGGGTGTGACATTGATAATGTAACTGTTTCAGAATCAAGATTATTTAACATTTCAATTAAAAACTTTGAGTTAAATCCTATTTGGATGTCATCACCTTTGTAATCACATTCAAGAGTTTCATCAGCTTTATTACTATAGTCAAAATCTTCAGCCGATATGTTTAGCTTAGTTCCGGCAATTTTAAGTCGAACTTGATGGGTTGTTTTATTTGAAAATATACTAACTCTTCTAACAGAATTAAGAAAAACCTCTCTATTTATTGTTAGAATATTTGGATTTTCTTTTGGAATAACTGCTTCATAATTTGGAAATTTACCATCAATCAGTCTAGAAGTTAAAGTATTATTATTAAACTCAAACTTAGCATTTGATTCATTATACTCAATATTTAATTTTCCATCCACTGAAGCTAAAATACCCTTAAGTATTTGAAGTGGTTTTTTAGGCATTATAAATTCAGAATTATTTTCAGAATTGTAATCATTTCTTTCATATTTAACCAATTTGTGAGCATCTGTTGCGACAAATCTTAAAGAATCACTATTAAATTGAAAAAATACACCACTCATTACTGGTCTTAAATCATCATTTCCAGAGGCGAAAATTGTAGAATTAATTGCTTTTAAAAAATCATTAGCATTGATTTCTGTTTTTAAAGGATCTTGAATTTCTATTTGTTTAGGGAACTCACCTCCATCTATATAAGCTAGAGAGTATTTGCCATTATCAGCAGTAATTTCAATTGTGTTTTTATCAGATTTATTAAAAGTTAAAGGTTGATCTGCAAATGTTTTTAAAATATCCAATAATAATTTAGCGGATACAGCTATGCTTTCATTACCTTCTGATTCAATATCTATTTCAGATGTCATAGATGATTCTAAATCAGAAGATGTAATTTGTAATTTATTATTATTTACTTGAAATAAAAAATTATCAAGAATTGGAATTGTGTTTGAAGAATTTATAACTCCTCCAAGGTTTTGTAATTCTTTGTATAATAATGATGATGATACTATGAACTTCATTATAAATTTTTATCAAATATATTTAATTGCATTAATAATTTAACGAATATGTATAAAAAGTTATTGACTAATTTCAAACACTAAAAATGAATACTAATTTGATCTCTATAATTTAAGCCAAATAGTGTGCTAGCACTTCCTACAGTAGCAGGATTACTTTTATATATTGATAATTCTAGATATCCAAGGTTATTAAATAAGGCAATTTTTTTACCGTCTTCTTCACGTTTTTCTTTTGGAATACTATAGTCTATAGCATCACTATAACTATTATAAATTTTATTAAACTGTACATTCCTAACATGTATAGTAAAAGATCTTGACTTAGAAATTTCATTAAATGTTTTTTCGGTAATGTTTGTTACTACATTACCATAGTTATCAATATAAATAACGCTCCCAATAATCTGAGAACTATCAGAGCTTATTACTGGTTTAATGTCTTTTATTTCTTTGATTATAGCAATTTTTTTTCCAACAACTTCAAGTTTACCCTCTCTGGAAATATGAGTTGCTATTTTCACAAATACATCATTTGCACTTATTTTATTATTGTAATTTTTATGAATATTAATCTCTACAATAGAATCAGCTTTAAAATCACCTATAATCATTGAGAAAATACCATTATCTGCACCTATAAAGTAATTGTCATCAAATTTCATTGCTATATGAGTATTTTCAGGTGTAAATTCAGACTCTATACCTATTATATGTATTGAGTTTTTAGGAAAGTGTTTATATGCAGATTTAATTATATATGCAGCTTCTGTTAGGTTAAATGGGCTAATATTATGAGAGATGTCAACAATTTTTATATCGCTTATTTCATTATAAATTTTTGCTTTTAATGCACTTACAGAATAATCTTTATTGCCATAGTCTGTAGTTAATGTTATAATAGACATAAAATGAAATTAACTTTATAAAATTTATGTAAATTTGAGTCAAATATTCTACTATAACAAATTATTAATAATTATATCTATTGAACGAACTTGAAATAGAATTGAATAACATTGATCCTCAAGAATTTTTCACTAATGAAAATATTTCATCTTTAAGATCTCATTTTCCAAAATTAAAAATTGTTCAAAGAGGAGAATTGTTTAAAGTGCTAGGCGAGAAAAAATCTTTAGATGATTTTAATAAAAAGTTTAAATACTTAACAAATTATTATTCTGAATTTAATTCATTAAATCCAAATGTAATTGATGAAATAATTTATAATGACATCAAGTATAATGGGAAGAATAAGGTTTCTTTAATACTACATGGAGTAGGAGGTAAGCCTATATTAGCAAAAACAAAGAATCAAAAGGTATTAGTTGATATGTTAAAGGACAATCAACTTGTCTTTGCTGTTGGTCCCGCAGGAACAGGAAAAACTTATACTGGAGTAGCTATTGCAGTTAAAGCTCTTAAAGAAAAAGAAATTAAAAAAATTATTCTTACAAGACCTGCAGTTGAAGCAGGAGAGAATCTTGGATATTTACCAGGTGATTTGAAAGAAAAATTAGACCCTTATATGCAGCCTTTGTATGATGCATTGAGAGATATGATACCAACTGTAAAATTAAATAAACTTCTTAATGATAAGGTTATTGAAATTGCACCTTTAGCTTTTATGAGAGGTAGAACATTAGATAATGCATTTGTAATTCTAGATGAAGCACAAAACACAACTCCTGCACAAATGAAAATGTTTCTAACAAGAATGGGTATGAATGCTAAGTTTATGGTAACGGGAGATCCAGGTCAAGTTGATTTACCTAGAAATATAATTTCTGGTTTGAAAGATGCTTTGATGATTTTAAAGGATAAAAAAAATATTGGTATAGTTCACCTAAATGATAAAGATGTTATGCGACATCCTATCGTTAAGAAAATAATTGATTCTTATAATAAAACTGATAATCAGGAAAATAAATGATTGGAACAATAAGTTCAACAGATTTTAAATTACCTGGCATGATTTCAAAATACGAAGGTAAAGTGAGAGATGTCTATGCATTAGAAAACCAATTATTAGTAATTGTTACTTCAGATAGAATATCAGCATTTGATATTATAATGCCCAAAATGATTCCATATAAAGGCCAAATATTAAATGAACTGTCTACATCTATGCTTAATAGTACTAAAGATATTATT
>SGZK01000005.1:0-17582 GCA_004214195.1 Flavobacteriales bacterium
TTAAAGTAATTTTTTCTTTTAATTCTTTAATTACTGTATCTTTTTCTTCTAGTTTAGTTTTATACTCATTTATTTTCTTCTCAGAAAGTTTAATTTCTAATTCCTGAAACTCTTGTTCTTTAACTATAGCATTATACTCACGATTATTTCTGACTTTTTTTAAATCACCAGCATATTTTTTGTGAGATTCTTTAGCTGTTGCAATAGAGTTTTCTTCAAATTTTATCCCTTCTTTACTCTCTTTGATTTCTTCTTGATAACCTTCAAGTCTTTTAGTTAATTCAGTAATTTCATTTTCTAAATCTTCGACTTCAAGCGGGAGTTCTCCGCGAATACTTCTTATTTGATCTATTCTAGAATCAATAAGTTGAAGATCAAAAAGTGCTCTTAATTTCTCTTCTACCGATGTTTCAGTTTTTTTTGCCATTTTAATAATAATTTACAGGGTTAACATTTTTTTCAGATAAAAGGATGGTAAAATTAGGTAATTTTTTCTTAAGATATTCCTGAATAATCAATTTTATATGTTTTTCACTTTCAAAGTGTCCAATATCAAGAATTAGGATCTTATTAGTTCCCATAAAAAAATTATGATACTTTAAATCCGATGTTATTAATGCATCAACATTCTTATTTAAACATTCATCTATTGCAAAACTTCCTGATCCTGCTACAATAGCAACTTTAGATATCTTTTTACCTATCATTTTAGAGTGACGGATTAAACTATTTTTGATGCTGTTCTTTACTAATTCTATAAACTTATCTTCTGAAAGCTCAGAGCTTAAATAACCAATTGTGCCCATTCCAATTTTTAAATTATTAATCTTTTTTTCTTTTGGAATTAAAATAGATGTTTTATTAAGCCCAAGTATTTTTGCTAAACTATAACTAATCCCATTTTCATGGTTATCCATTGAAGTATGGATCGCATAAATACATATTTTATTTTCTATAGCTTTAATTACTGCTTTTTGAACATAATCTTCTTGTTCATTTATTTTCTTAATCCCTTCAAAAATAATAGGGTGGTAACTGATAATTAGATTGCAATTTTTTTCTATAGCCTCTTCTATAACATCTACTGTTGAATCAAGTGTAACTAGAATATTTTGTAGTTCTTGAGAAGAATTACCAATAATTAATCCAACATTATCAAAATCTTCAGAAATTGCCTTAGGCATCCAGCTTTCTAAGATATCTAGTACTTTATTAATTTTCATTACCAATATGATTCATTGCAAATATAATATTATCTTTCAGGTCATGACAAAGTTAAAAAGTTTACTTTATCCTATATCTCTGATATATGGTTTTATATTAGGTATAAGAAATATACTTTTTGATATTGGTGTTTTAGATTCAAAAGTCTATAAGATTCCCACAATTGGTGTAGGAAATCTATCTGTTGGTGGAACTGGTAAATCAATTTTAGTAGATTATTTAATAAACTTATTTAAATCAAATTATAATATTACAACATTAAGTAGAGGCTATAATAGAGATACAAAAGGATTTGTTCATGCAAATAGTAAATCAACTGCTTATGAAATAGGAGATGAACCTTTTCAATTCTACTCTAAACATCCTGAGATTAACGTGGTAGTTTGTGAAGATCGAAGAAAGGGAATGAATATAATTTTAAAGAATCTACCTAAGACTGATATATGTATCTGGGATGATATATATCAACATAGATTTGTGAAACCTGGACTTCTGATTTTAACTACAACTTTTGACAAACCCTATACTAAAGACAAGATTTTACCAGTAGGAAAACTCAGAGAATCAATATCTTCATCTAAACGAGCAGATATAATACTTATAAATAAATGTCCTGAGAATATTTCTAATCGAGAGAGAGAAAAGTTTACTAATTCTATAAATCTTGTTGAACATCAGAAAATTTATTTCAGCTCATTGACATATACTGAAAAAATAAAATCTAAATCAACTTTTATTAATGTGAAAGAATTAGAAAAAAATGACTTTATCTTAGTTACTGGAATTGCAGATCCTTCATATTTAGTTAAATTCCTTAAGGATAGAAATCTTAGTTTTACCCACTTAAAATATAAAGATCATTATAATTACAGTATATCTTCAATAGATAAAATAAAAAGAATTTCTGAAGGAAAGAATATCTTAACTACAGAAAAGGATTTTGGTAAATTAAAATTAAAAATAGATTCAGATAACTTGTTTTATATTGAGGTAAGTATAAAAATTCTTAATGATAGTAATGAGTTAGGCTTCGATCAGTTAATAAAAAAATATGTAGAGGAAAATTAAGCTATATGCTTATGGGCTTTATAAGATGAACGAACCAGGGGTCCACTTTCAACATGTCTAAATCCAAGATTTTTTCCAATTATTTCATATTCTTTAAATTGTTCTGGAGAAATAAATTCTTTCACTTCTAAATGATTCTTGGTTGGTTGCAGATATTGCCCTAATGTTACAATATCTACATTAACATTTCTAAGATCATTAAGAGTCTCAATTACCTCATTTTTAGTTTCTCCTAAACCAAGCATAATTCCAGATTTAGTTCTATTAACACCATTATTTTTTAAATAGTCTAGAACTTCAAGGCTTCTATCATATTTTGCCTGAATCCTTACCTCTCTTGTTAATCTTCTAACAGTTTCAAGATTATGCGAAACCACTTCTGGAGATACATTAATTATTCTGTTAATAGATTCTTTGTCTCCTTTAAAATCAGGAATTAAAGTTTCTAAGGTAGTTTTAGGATTAATTTCTTTTATAGCATTAATTGTTTTTGCCCAAATAATAGATCCACCATCTCTTAAATCATCCCTGTCTACAGACGTAATTACAGCATGTTTTACACCCATTATATTAATTGATTTAGCAACTTTATATGGCTCAGATTCATCAGCTTCAAGTGGTCTCCCAGTTTGAACTGAGCAAAATCCACATGATCTAGTACAGATATTTCCTAATATCATAAATGTAGCAGTACCTTCACTCCAACACTCCCCCATATTAGGACAATTACCAGATACACATATTGTATGGAGTTGATGTTTTTCTACAGTAGATCTTAAATTAAGATATTTCTTACCAATAGGAAGCTTAACTCTTATCCATTTTGGTTTTTTAGATCTTTCTACTTTTTGAAAATCCTGTTTAGGAAGTTTAAGTTTTACCCAACCAGGGTTGTTTTCGGTCTTTACATCTTGCATAAGAAACAAAGATACAAACTAAATAAACCTACTCAAAACATAGCCAATTGCAAAAAGACTTAAGAATATAATCCCTATAATACTAAGAAGATTAAGTCTTTTAGAAGGTTTATGAATATCTGGCATATTTTTACTTGTTACCAATCTATAATTTAAGATAGCATAGAAAGGAGCAGTAATAAAGGAAAGTATAGTTGCTATTTCTACTAAAAGTCCCATTTCTGAAAGTAAAAAATAAAATATTAACATTGTACCAACAGCTAATATTGTTATCCAATGGAAATAATAATCTTTATCTTTTGATTTTCCTAATATCTGAAGTGCTCTAGACATAGACCTTGGAGAAGCATCTAGAGTTGTAATAGTTGTGCTTAACATGGTTGTAAATGCACAAATTGATATGATTAAGTAAAATGAACTACCTAAATTTGAAGTATATAATTCTATCAATTGACCTGCAAATACATCACCCTTACTTGAGAAAGATAACCCAGAATTATACATCACAAGAGCACCAAGACTAACAAAACAAATTCCTAAGAAAACTGTAGCAATATATCCTACATTAAAATCAAAAAGACTCTCTTTTTTAGTCAACTTATACTCTTTGTTTTTTTCTAGAGTCCATATTGAATGCCAAACAGAAATATCAAGTGGTCCAGGCATCCATCCCATAAATGCTATTAAAAAAACTAATCCTTCTCCAACTGGAAAAATTTGATTATAATTGGGTAATTCATTTATATTAATTGATGCAACCACAGTTGATGATATAGTGCTTATTGCTAGAACAATTATAATAACTTTGATGAATCTATCAAGAAGTTTATACTTCCCAATTAATAAAATTATATAGCAAAAAATTGTAATTATGAGACTCCATAAAACCATATTGTCAGAAAATCCAAAAAGACTTGAAGCTAATCCAGCAGTAACAATTGTAACTGCTGTTTGAATCGTAAACATTGTTGCTAGGGTTAGCATGAAATATGCTAATAGATATATCTTTCCAATTTTATAATATCCATCTAACAAACTTTCTCCTGTTGCAATAGCATATCTTGGCCCATATTGAAAAAATGGATATTTAAATATATTAACAAGGATTAATGCCCATATTAGACCCCATCCAAATTCAGCACCTGCTCTAGTTGATTGGACAAGATGAGACACTCCAATTGCAGCTCCAGCAAAAAGTAGACCTGGCCCAAGCTTAGAAATAATATTCATATCTAATTAGCTTCATTAGCACATTCAGAATCTATAGGTATTTTTCCACAAACTCCGCATGGCTCATTTAAGTTATTTAAAAAAGGACTTTGACTTGCACAAGTTCCAGAAAATTTACCATCCTTTTTAGAGATTATCTTAATAGCAATACCAATAAATGCTAATCCTATTAGAGCAATGGATAGTAGAAATATTTCCATATGACAAAGCTATAGAAAAAATCGTAATTTTAATTGTGTTTAAAAAATATATCAGACTAAACATATTAATAGTAAAGTACTTGTTTATTTTGCTACTATTAGCTTCTTGTAACTATTTTGACTATTCAGTTCCTGATAAAGAAATAATAAAATCTTCTTCATGGAGTTCTAATGATCAACCACCCTCATATCCAGAGTGTGAGAGCCTTGAATTAACTGAACAAAACAAATGTTTCATTGAATCAATTGAAAAAAAATTAACAACATATTTTAATGATAGGAAAATTAATCTAGAAATTAGTGAATATGTAGTTAAGGTTAGTATTGATACTTTAGGAAATTTCTCAGTAGTAAATATCACATCAGAAGATTCACCTTCAAATGAAACTAAAAAATACATTAATGAAGCTTTTAAAAGTCTACCGAAAGCATTACCTGCAGTTAAGACAAATGTTGGTGAATATGTTGATGTAGTATTTGATCTACCAATTAAATTAGTAGTAAAATGAACCAAATTATAAATGAAAAAATAATTATGGGGATAGATCCTGGAACAAATGTTATGGGGTTTGGGATTATTAAAATTAAAAACAATAATATGGAGCTCATTGAATTAAATGAGTTGAATCTATCAAAGGAAAAGGATCATTATCTAAAGCTTTCAATAATTTTTAAAAGAACTTCAGAGCTAATAAAACAACATAAGCCAGATGAAATTGCAATTGAAGCTCCTTTTTTTGGAAAGAATGTTCAATCAATGCTTAAACTTGGAAGAGCTCAAGGAGTTGCAATGGCGGCAGGATTAAATTTTAAGATTCCAATTACAGAATATTCTCCAAAAAAAATAAAACTTTCTATAACTGGAAATGGAAATGCAAGTAAAGAACAAGTTGCAAAAATGTTACAGAGTTTGTTGAAAATAGAAACCTTACCTAAAAAACTTGATTCGACTGATGGGCTTGCAGCTGCAGTTTGCCATTTTTATAATTTTAATAAAATATCAAACGAAAAAAAATATAGTGGATGGTCAAGTTATATTAATAAAAATCCAGATAAAGTTGATTAATTATCTTCCAAAATGTTTATAGAAATTTTGAATAGTATCAATACCTAGATAAAAATTTTTAATTCCAAAATGTTCATTCGGTGAGTGAATAGAATCACTATCTAAACCAAAACCCATTAATATTGTTTTTAATCCCAACACTTCATCAAACATTGGAACTATGGGGATACTCCCTCCATCCTTTTGAGGTATTGGTTCAACACCAAAAGTATCTTTATATGCTTGAATAGCACAGTCATAACCTCTTGAATCTTCAGGCGTAACATATGGGCTCCCACCATGATGCTTAGTAATTTCAATACTTATTGAATTTGGAATAATAGATTTTATATGCTCTGTAAATAGATCACTGATTTTATTCCAATCCTGATTTGGTACTAGTCGCATTGATATTTTTGCACTTGATTCACTAGCGATTACAGTTTTAGAGCCTTCTCCAGTATATCCTCCCCATATTCCATTAACATCTAGAGTTGGCCTTATTGATTTTCTTTCCAATGTAGTATACCCTTTTTCACCTTTTACTTCATCTATTCCTAAAGACTCTTTGAAAGATTCTACATCAAAATTTGATTTATTTTCAATTTCTTCTCTTCTACGGTCATCTATGTTGATAACATCGTCATAAAAACCAGGAATAGTTATTCTACCATTATCATCTATAAGAGAGGTTATAATTTTTGCCAATGCATTAGCAGGATTATAGATTGTCCCACCGTATGTTCCAGAATGCAAATCTCTATTAGGACCTTTTACTTTAATTTCCATATAAGACAAACCTCTTAAACCAACAGTTAATGTGGGATTGTTAATATTACTTAATCCAGTATCAGATATTAGAATTATGTCTGCTTTTAATTTTTCCTTATTGTTTCTAATAAACTCTTCAAGGTTATTACTCCCAACTTCTTCCTCACCTTCAATCATAAATTTAACATTACAATTTAAATTATCGTTTCTAACCATTAGTTGAAATGCTTTTATATGCATATATACTTGACCTTTATCATCGCATGCTCCCCTTGCAAAGATTGCTCCATCTGGATGAATTTCAGTCTTTTTTATAACTGGTTCAAATGGTGGACTAGTCCATAAATCTATTGGATCAGGTGGTTGAACATCATAATGACCGTAAACTAATATAGTAGGGTATTCTTCATTAATTATTTTTTCACCATACACAATTGGGTGGCCTTTTGTTTTGATAACCTCGGATGAATCACATCCAGCTTTTATAAGAGATTTAGAAACCCAGTCTGCAGTTTTATTTAGGGCATCTTTATAATTTGAATCGGCACTTATTGATGGAAATTTTAAAAATTCTAATAACTCATCTAAGAATTCTTTTTTTTGTTCTTCAGATATTTTATTCATCATTATTTATTATAAAAAACTTAACTATATTTGTCATCCCTAATGCGGGTGTGGTGAAATTGGTAGACACGCTAGACTTAGGATCTAGTGCTTAACGGCATGGGGGTTCGAGTCCCTTCACCCGCACTTTTAATTTCCGCCAGAATTATAACCAGCACCTTTTATGAATCTTCCAGGATATTCTCCTGTATGTTCACCATTAGAAATAACTTCCACACCATTTACAAAAACATTTTCTATACCTTCTGCATACTGAAGTGGTTCTTCGAAAGTGGCATTATCTCTAACATTATTGGGATCAAAAATTACAACATCTGCAAAATAATTTTCTTTTAACAATCCCCTGTCAGATATCCCTAGATTTTCTGCAGGAAGACCAGAGAGTTTTCTGATTGCTTCCTCAAGTTCTAACAAACCTTCATCTCTAGTATATTTTCCGATAACTCTTATAAAGCTTCCAAATGCTCTAGGATGTGTAATGAAATCTTCTGATATATCAGAATACGAGCCAGCATCTGAATCAAATGAGACCCATGGTAATTGAATTTTTTTTCTAATATTTTCTTCGCTCATACTAAAGTAGATACACTGAATTCTACTACCATCTTCAATAATTAGATCAACAATAGCCTCTTCTGGTGATTCGTTTCTTAACTTAGCTGCTTCAGCAATAGTCATCCCTCTATATTTATCAGCCATAGACTTTTTATTAAAGCCAACCATTAGTATATCCTCTGGTGGTTGCTCAGAAAGTTCTTTTCTAATATCTGCAAAAAGCCTTTTTCTAATATCTGGTCTTTTCATTCTATTTATCCATGCTTCCCTTCCGCCTTCTTGAACCCAAGTTGGTATAACACCAGTAAGTCCAGTTGAACTTGCAGTATATGTATACATATCTGCTGTAATTTTTAACCCTATAGACCTAGCTTCCTCAACTTTTGAAATAACAGAGTCTAATAAATGATAGTTTGCTTGTCTAGAAGCCTTAAGATGATATATTTCTGCTGGTATATTTGCCTGTTCTGCTATCTCAATTAATTCATCTACTGCTGAAAGAATCCTCGAATCTTCATTTCTCATATGTGATATGTATCTTCCTCCATAAGCAGAAGCAACTTTAGAAAGCTCAATTAATTCATTTGTATCTGCATAATCAGCTGGAGCATAAATTAGTGAGGATCCAATACCAATCGCACCTTGTTCCATAGCTAATTTTACAATGTTTTTCATTGATTCGATTTCTTCATCTGTAGCTTTTCTATTTTCATATCCAATTTCTTGAATCCTTACAGTAGTTGCACCTAGATAAGAAGCAATATTTGTAGAAACACCATTATCTTCGAGTGTTTGCATAGCATCACCAAATGAAACATAAGAGTTATCCTCAATATTTCCAGATGGACCAGGAGAAGTTCCCTCACCAAATACTTCAAGAGTTACACCTTGCTTTAGGTCACTTAAAGATCTTCCATCATCCATTAGGGTATTATATGCCCAACTTAACATATTGATAAATCCTGGAGAAACAGCTTTATCGGTTGCATCTATAACTTTATCTGCAATGAAGTTTTTGTTTTTACCAACATATATAATTTTATCGTTTGAAATTGCTACAACCCCTTTATAAGGTTTATCTCCAGTTCCATCATAAATCATCCCATTTTCTATTAGAATGTCACAATTTTGAGGATCGTTAGAACATGAGAAAATAAGGATTGACGCTAAAACAAGAATTCTTTTCATTTTTCAACTATACTTAACAATTTATTAAAAATTTCAGTGTTTTCATAAATTCCTTTGAATAAGTGAGCATTAGGGCCAAAACTAAAAACAGGTACCATTGATGCAGTATGGTTTGGGGTAGCAAATCGGTTTTTAATTGTAGAACTAGATAAGTCTCCTCTTACTATAGCAGCTCCACCTGTTTCATGATCGGCTGTTACTACAACTACAGTATTCTTGTCTTTTTTTGCAAACTCTAGAACAACTTTGATTGTTTGATTAAATTCAAGGAATTGTGAGATCATATATTCTTGATCATTATCATGACCACCCCAATCAATTTGTGAGCCTTCAATCATAATAAAAAATGGGTTACCTAATTCTTTAAGTTTTTTAAGGGTTGCTTCAGTTGATCTTGCAAGGTAAGATTCTCTTCCTTTAAAATCTTCAACTGGCTCATCTACTCTATAGGAGTAATTCACTCCTTTATAAGAATAATAAGGCTCATCTTTAGCAGTAAAAAACCCTATATAATTAGATTTATTTTTTTCATAGTCAGAAATATTATATACAAATTCATAGCCATTTTCAGTCATTTCATTTATTATATTTCTTTTGTCTTTTCTCGAATTAAAATATTGCTCACCACCTCCCACAAAATAATTAATTCCACTTTTTGTCATTTGATCAGCAATAGGTTCATAATTATATCTATAGTCAATATTTGCAAAAAATGCTGCTGGTGTAGCATGAAGAATATTTGAGGTTGCTATTAATGCAGTAGAATAACCTTTATCCTGACATATAAAAAGTATAGATTTTAAAGGATTGCCCATATGATCTAGACCTAAGACTTTATTCTGTGTTTTTTTTCCAGATGACATAGCAGTTCCTGCTGCAGCTGAATCTGTAACTAAATTATCGTGAGCGTGAGTTTTTGATAATCCAATATATTTAAAATCTTCTAATGCAGTTTTATTATTATTAGAATACATACCAGATGTAATCTGAGTTAGTCCCATTCCATCTCCAATCATTAATATAATATTTGGTGATTCTGATTCTTGAGAGAAAACATCAAAAGATATAATAAAAAATAAAGCTAGAATTATATTTTTTTTCATGTTTCAAATGTAAGTTTATTTTTTTAGCCTAGTTTAAACTTTTAGTTAAAGCTTTTATTATAGTTTTTGAACCACCACTATTAGAATAAATATATTTTTTGTTTATTTCTCCCATTTTTATTCTATAAGTTTTATTAGATATTAAATTATTAAAAATATCATCAAATTCAAGCTTTGAATTTACACTTTTTACTCCTCCTAGTTTAACTAATTTTTCAGCTTCAGCAAACCCTATATAATTCTTTCCTATTATAACAGGTATTGCAAATACAGCTGCTTCTAGTATGTTGTGAAGTCCTGAATCACCCATTCCTCCTCCAATATATGCAATATCAGCAAATTTATATAAGTGTTTTAATGAACCGATGGAGTCAATAATTAATATTTTTTTATTAGAATCTAAATCTTGATCAATTCTTGAATATCTAACTGATAATGATTGTGTTTTTTTCTCAAGGTTTTCTATATCTGACGCAATTACATTATGAGGAGCAATTATTGTTTTAATATTATTACTATCCAATATTGAGTTTAAAAAAATATCATTATCTGCTTCCCATGAACTGCCAGCAATAAAACAAATGTCATTATTAATAAATTTCTCAATAGAATCAAACTTTTTTTCTTGTTTAGATATCTCTTTAACTCTGTCAATCCTTGTATCACCTGTAATAGAAACATTATTTATGTGATTTAGGTTCAGTAACTCTTTAGAGGTTTTATCTTGTACAAAAAAATAATCTATTTGTTTAAGTTTATTAAGAAACCATTTTCCATATGATTGGAAATAGAACTGTGATTTATAAAATTTACTTGAAATGGAATATACAGGTATCTCTTTTTTCTTTAATTCAATTAGATAATTTGTCCAGATATCATTTTTTACAAATACAGCTACATTAGGATTTATTTTATTGATGAAATTTTTTGCATTTTTCTTTGTATCAAGAGGGAGGTATACTCTTTCAACAATGTTATAATTTAATGAGGATTTAAAACCTGAAGGAGAAAAGAAGCTTATTAATATTTTTAAATTATCATTCTCTGACTTAAGCGTTTCAACTATTGTTTTAATTTGCTCAAACTCTCCTAATGATGCAACATGGAACCATATTGACTTATCATTTGGCTTTATTTTTTCTTCAATTGAGTCTAAAGAAGAGACTCTATCTTTAAAAAAAATATTTAGTTTTTTAGAGAATAATCGAAATGGCTGTAATGCCAGAATTATAATATTGATTGATATGTTATAAATAAATTGCAATTAAAACTTTTTCCAAAAATACTTTATTAAATTTGTTTTTGAAAAAATGAAAAAAATAAACATGGTTGACCTTCAGGGTCAATACAAAAAAATTAGATCGGAAGTTAATAGAGAAATCAAGAAAGTTCTTAAATCTGCAACCTTTATTAATGGTCCTATTGTTAAAGAATTTGAATTAAATTTAAAAGATTTTTTAGGAACAAACAATGTCATCCCTTGTGCCAATGGAACTGATGCTCTTCAAGTAGCTCTTATGTCTTTAGGTGTAGAAAAGGGAGATGAAGTAATTACCACCAATTTTTCTTTTGCATCTACAATTGAAGTTATTCTTCTTTTGGGGCTAAAACCAATTTTAGTTGATATTGATCCTAAAACATTTAATATAGACCCAACAATGATTGAAAAGAGAATAACTAATAAAACTAGAGCTATTATACCTGTTCATTTATATGGTCAATCTTGTAGAATGAATGAAATTATGGAAATAGCAAAAAGAAATAAATTATTTGTTATAGAAGATAATGCACAAGCTCTTGGATCAAAAGTTAAATTATCAAATTCAACAAAAGTAATGTCTGGAACAATTGGTGATATTGGGACAACATCATTTTTTCCTTCAAAAAATTTAGGAGGATATGGGGATGGAGGAGCAATTTTTACAAATTCAGATGATCTAGCACTTAAAATCAGAGGGATTGTTAATCATGGCATGTATAAAAGATATTATCACGATGAAATTGGTGTTAATTCAAGACTTGATTCTATCCAAGCTGCTATTTTAAATGTTAAATTAAAATATCTTAATTTCTACAATAACTCAAGAATAGATGCAGCAAATGATTATAATTCGAGACTTGAATCAATTAATGAAATTGAAATACCCTATATAGAATCTATTACTGATTCTCATATTTTTCATCAGTATACTATAAAAGTAAAAAATGGTAAAAGAGATAAGCTTGCTGAATTCCTTTCTTCTAAGGGAATTCCATATGGAATATATTATCCATTAGGATTTCATGAACAAAAAGCTTACAAAAGCAATTTTAATCAAAGCGAGAATTTTGAAAACACAAATATTGTTAAAGATCAAGTAATTTCTCTTCCCATGCATACAGAATTATCAAAATCTCAAATTGATTTTATCTGCAATTCAATTAAGGAATTTTTCAACAAGAAATAAAAATAATTTCTATACATTACACATATAAAATTTAGATTATGAAAAAAATAATTACACTTTTAATAGTTTGTTGTTCAAACATGTATGCCCAAGATACCTTTATTCATGCTGGGAAAATATTTGATTCAAAGTCAGGTAAAACAGAAAAAAATAAGACTATAATAATTGAGGATAATATTATAACTTCAATTAAAAATGGGTTTATTTCTCCAGAAACAGAAGGTGTTAATGTGATAGACTTAAAGTCAAAAACTTTAATTCCTGGATTAATTGATTTTCATGTGCACATGGAAAGTGAATCAGGGGGGCAAGAAAGATATATTAATAGATTTCAAGATAATGAAGCAGATGTAGCATTTAGGTCAACAGTCATTGCAAAAAAAACTTTAATGGCTGGATTCACAAGTGTAAGAGATGTAGGAGGGTCTGGTGTAAATATTGCGCTTAGAGATGCTATAAATAAGGGAACTGTTATTGGTCCTAGAATTTTTACTGCAGGAAAAGGACTTGCTTCAACTGGTGGACATGGTGATCCAACAAATGGATATAGAAATTCACTTATGGGTGACCCAGGACCTAAAGAAGGTGTTGTAAATTCCGTTGATGATGCAAGAAAAGCTGTAAGACAGAGATATAAAAATGGTGCAGATCTAATAAAAATTACTGCTACAGGAGGTGTAATGAGTCTAGCTAAAAAGGGACAGAACCCTCAATTTACTATTGATGTTATTAAAGCAATTGTCTCAACTGCAAAAGACTATGGGATGCATGTTGCTGCTCATGCTCATGGAGATGAAGGAATGTATAGAGCAGTGAAAGCTGGAGTTAAAACAATAGAGCATGGGTCAATTATGAAGAAAAGGACAATGAAATTAATGAAGGAAATGGATGCATATTTAGTTCCAACAATAAGTGCTGGAGAACATGTATCAAAAATGGCTAAAATTCCAGGATACTATCCAGAAATTATTATACCAAAAGCAATTGAGATTGGCGTTTATAATAAAATAACAACAGGTGAGGCATATAAAATGGGCGTGCCAATTTCATTTGGAACTGATGCTGGCGTTTTTCCTCATGGAGAGAATGCAGGAGAATTTATTTATATGTCTGAAATAGGAATTCCAGCGGATTATATTTTACAGTCAGCTACTATTACTAATTCAAAGTTGTTAGATATGTCTGATAAGCTAGGGCAAATAGCACCTGGGTTTTATGCAGATTTAATAGCAACTGATGCTGATCCACTAGAAGACATAGCTACTCTTCAGGATATTAAGTTTGTTATGAAAAATGGTGTAATTTATAAGAATTAGATTTCAAGTTTGCTAGTATTTACTTGAGAATCTATTTTACGAATTAACCCTTGAAGTGTATTGCCTGGACCAAGTTCAAAGAAATTATTAAACCCATCTTCAATCATTCTAATGACTGATTGAGACCACAACACAGGGTTTGTTAATTGAAGTAAAAGGTTTCTTTTGATTGAATCCTTATTCGTTTCAGGTTTAGCATTGTAATTTTGATATATTGGGCAAACTGGATCATTGAAATCTGTTTGATTTATAGAATGTTCGAGCTCTTCAGCAGCTGAACTCATTAATTCTGAGTGAAATGCACCACTAACAGGAAGAATAATTGCTCTTTTAGCTCCTAGATTGATTAATTCTTCACATGCTGTTTTAATTGCATTTGATTCGCCAGAAATTACTAGTTGACCTGGACAATTATAATTTGCTGGCTGAATAATTTTTTCAATTTTTGAACATACATTTTCAATTACAGAGTCTTCGATTCCTAAAATTGCTGCCATGCTTCCAGGATTTTTCTCACAGGCAGTTTGCATTGCATTAGCTCTAATTGAAACTAATTTTAATCCATCTTCAAAGGAGATAGCTTTACAAGCAGACAATGCAGAAAATTCACCTAATGAATGACCTGCTGAGGCTTGGGGATTAAAGCTTTTTGAAATTAATGAGTGGACAACAGAATGAATAAAAATAGCTGGTTGAGTGACACTGGTTTTAATCAAGTCTTCGCTTGAACCTTCAAACATTAATTCTGTTATATTAAATTTTAAAACTTCATTTGCTTTTTTAAAATATATTTTAGACTCACTATAATTTTCGTACAAATCTAAACCCATTCCAGGCTTTTGGGATCCTTGACCAGGAAAAACATAAGCATTCATAATTATCTTTTTTTATAAGTTAAAAATGCATAATCAAATTCATTTTCTGAATTACTATTAAATCTTTCTTCATTTATTAATTCAAAAATGTCTAATGGTATTTCTGGAAAAAATGCGTCACCATTAAATTCACTATATATTTTAGTTAATTCTATTTTATCTGCCATGTTAATTGTCTGAGAATAAATCTCTCCTCCTCCAATAATGAAAGGTTGAATATCTGTTTTTGTTAAATTAATTGCATCCTCTATTGAGCTACATACTTTGATATCGGGATTTGAATAATTTGTATTTCTGGTTATTATAATATTATCCCTGTTGGGCAAAGGGTTTGGAAGGGAATCAAATGTCTTTCGCCCCATTATCACAGAATGTCCTGTTGTTAGGTCTTTGAACCTTTTTAAATCATTGGGAATATTCCAAATTAATTTATTTTTATTTCCAATAACATTATTTAATGATACAGCAGCAATAATTGTTAATTCTTTCTTTTCCATTAATAATTATATAGATATTTTTCCTTTTATAGGAGGATGAAATTTATAATTAACAATTTCAATATCCTCGTATTTAAAATCTTCAATATTTTTTATTTTTGGGTTTAATTCAAGCCTGGGAAGTTCAAGAGGGTCCCTTGTTAGTTGAAGATCTACTTGTTCAATATGATTAAGATAAATATGGGCATCACCAAGAGTATGAATAAATTCACCAACTTCTAATTCACATACTTGAGCAATCATATATGTTAAAAGTGAGTATGAAGCAATATTAAATGGTACACCAAGAAAAACATCAGCACTTCTTTGATACATCTGACAAGATAATTTATTATCAGCTACATAAAATTGAAAAAATGCATGGCAAGGAGGAAGAGCAGCTTTTCCTTCCTTAACATTTTCACTAAAAGTTTTTTTTGTATTAGGAATAATATTTGGATTCCATGCAGTAACAATCATTCTTCTACTTGAAGGATTCTCCTTTAAACTGGAAATAACATCATTTAGTTGGTCAATTCCATCATTATTCCAATTCCTCCATTGAGCACCATATATTGGCCCTAGTTCACCATTTTTATTTGCCCATTCATCCCATATACTAACACCATTTTCATTTAAATAATTAATATTAGTTCCACCATTTATAAACCATATTAGTTCATAAATTATGGATCTTAGATGTAATTTCTTTGAAGTTATTAAAGGGAATCCATTTTTTAAGTCAAACTTCATTTGATAACCAAAAACACTAATTGTTCCAGTCCCAGTTCTATCTTTTTTTTCTACACCATTTTCCTTTATATGTTGAAGTAAGTCTTGATATTGTTTCATTATAATTTATTTTTTCCTGCTTTTTATTTCATCTCTTATTTTAGCAGAAAATTCATAATCTTCTTTAGCTAAACTTTTATCAAGCATTTCATTTAACTTTTTTAATGACAAATTTTCAAGTTTAATATTTTCTAATTTTAAATTAATTTCTTTTAAAGATTCATCATCTTTTTTTTCTAGATTAAGAAATGCCTCTTCTTCGCTAAAATCAATCTTTTTTTCATATTTAAAATCAGATTCAAAACCCACTTCATTAAGAATTGACTCATAAGTAAATATTGGAGCATTAAATCTCAAAGCCATTGCAATAGCATCTGAAGTTCGAGAATCAATAGTCACCGTATCTCCATCTTTTTCGCAAACCATATTTGAGAAAAAGACTCCATCAACAAGTTTATGGATTATTACTTTTTTAAGTTTTATTTCAAATTTATCTGCAAAACCTTTGAATAGTTCATGTGTAAGAGGTCTACTGGTTTTTATGTTTTTTTGAAGAGCTAAAGCAATAGCTTGAGCTTCAAATCCACCAATTACTACAGGTAATTTTCTTAGACCCTTAGATTCATTTAAAACAAGAGCAAATGCACCTGAAAGATTTTCACTATACGATATTCCATGAATTTCTAGCTTAATTAAGTCCATTTAATTATTTCCATCACAAATTAATTAAATATAATTTAAATCTATCAAAAGGATTATAGGAAATATTTTTTTTATGATTAAATTCGTTTAAAAATTACCACATTGAAAACAGTTCAATTTAGAGAAGCTATTTGCGAAGCTATGTCAGAGGAAATGAGAAGAGATCAAAGTATTTATTTGATGGGCGAAGAAGTAGCTGAATATAATGGAGCTTATAAGGCTTCAAAGGGGATGTTAGATGAGTTTGGAAGTGAAAGAGTTATAGATACTCCTATTTCTGAAGCTGGTTTTGCAGGAGTTGGTGTTGGATCAACTATGGTTGGCTCTAGACCCATTATTGAATTTATGACATTTAATTTTGCACTAGTAGGAATGGATCAAATAATTAATAATGCTGCAAAAATTAGACATATGTCTGGCGGACAATTTCCTTGTCCAATAGTTTTTAGGGGTCCAACTGCCTCAGCAGGTCAGCTTGGTGCAACTCATTCTCAAGCATTTGATAACTGGTTCGCTAATTGTCCTGGATTAAAAGTAATTGTTCCATCTAACCCTTATGATGCTAAAGGATTATTAAAATCAGCTATTAGGGATGATGATCCAGTTATATTTATGGAATCTGAGCATATGTATGGAGATAAGGGGGAAATTCCTGAGAGTGAATATACTCTTCCTATTGGAGTAGCTGACATTAAGAGAAAAGGTAAGGATGTAACTATAGTTTCTTTTGGAAAAATAATTAAAGAAGCGTATATAGCAGCTGATAAATTAGCAAATGAAGGAATTGAATCTGAAATTATTGACCTTAGGACAATTAGACCATTAGATTATAATACAATATTTGATTCTGTTAAAAAAACAAATAGGTTAGTAATTCTTGAAGAGTCTTGGCCTTTTGGAAATGTATCAACTGATATTTCTCACACTGTTCAAAGTAAATTATTCGATTATCTAGATGCTCCAATTGAAAAGGTAAATAATGCCGATACTCCAACGCCATATTCTCCTGTACTTCTCAAGGAATGGCTTCCAGAAAGTACTGATGTATA
>SGZK01000050.1:0-5600 GCA_004214195.1 Flavobacteriales bacterium
TTCTTATTTACTGTAATATTAGCTTTACCAAGTGATGTTTCAGCATCTTTTCCTGTTATATTCTTATTCCTTAAGTCAATTAATAAAAGGTGATTATCTGTACCTCCTGAAACAATATTAAAGTCTAGATCTACTAAATCAGATGATAATTTCTTAGAATTCTGCTGAATTTGTTTAGCATAATCTTTAAAAGAAGAATCAAGAGCTTCTCCAAATGATACTGCTTTCGCTGCAATAACATGTTCTAGAGGACCTCCTTGATTACCAGGAAAAATAGCTCCATCTATAACAGATGACATTTTTTTAAGATTACCATTTTTAAATTTTAAACCAAATGGGTTATCAAAATCTTTACCCATCATAATTATACCCCCTCTTGGACCTCTAAGTGTTTTATGTGTAGTGGAAGTTATTATATCACAATAAGGTACAGGGTCACTTAATAAACCTTTAGCAATTAGACCTGCTGGATGAGCTATGTCTGCATGTAATATAGAACCTACTTCATCAGCTATTTCTCTAAATTTTGAGAAATCCATATCTCTAGAATATGCTGAAGCCCCAACGATAATTAAATTTGGTTTTTCCTCCTTTGCTCTTTGAAGTATTTTATCATAGTCAAAAACTCCATCTTTATTTAAAGTGTAAAAACTTGAATTATATATTTTTCCAGAAAAGTTAACTGGAGATCCATGGGTTAGATGACCACCATGAGAGAGGTCTAGACCTAGAATTTTATCTCCAGGCTTTAAAAATGCATCAAATACAGCTGAATTAGCTTGTGAACCTGAATGAGGTTGTACATTAGCGTAATCAACAGAGAAAAGCTCTTTTAGTCTATTGATTGCAATATTTTCAACTTGATCAATTACTTCGCATCCACCATAATATCTTTTCCCTGGATAGCCTTCAGCATACTTATTTGTTAAAACTGAACCAGTTGCTTTCATCACATTTTCACTAGCAAAGTTTTCTGAGGCAATTAGTTCTAGTCCATTTATTTGCCTTTCTTTCTCTTTTTGAATTAAATCAAAAACTTCTTTATCCTTATTCATCCAGCTAAAATAACAAATTCGTAATTTTACAGTATGAAGAATTCAATTAATATAAAAAACAGGAAAGCTAAATATGATTATCATATACTTGATAAGTATGTGTCAGGGATTGTATTATCTGGAAATGAGATAAAATCAATTCGTGAATCAAAAGCATCTTTGAATAACTGTTATTGTGAATTTGACACGAATAATGAGTTATATATTATTAATATGAATATTGATGAATATGCAAATTCTAACGAAAAGGACTATTCCCCACAAAAAAAGAGAAAATTATTATTAAATAAGAATGAACTTAAAAAACTTACCAAAGAATCTATAAATCCTGGTATTACGATTGTACCTTTAAACTTATTTATTAATAAGAAAGGTTTAGCAAAAATTACAATAGCTATAGCGAAAGGTAAAAAAGAATTCGATAAACGAAATGTAATTAAAGACAGAGAAAATAAGATAAATCTAAAAAGGATCTCAAAAGGCACAAGAGATTAGTCTAATTTTTGTTTTTTAATAATGGAACAAATCTAAAGTTGCCAAATTTCTCTTTTTTATATTTTGTATTAGATTTTTTTGTTACCCTTAACATTGTTTGAGATTTATTTCCAATTGGTATTACCAACCTTCCTCCTACTTTTAATTGTTTCAATAATTCATTTGGAATCTCAGGTGCACCAGCAGTTACAATTATTCCATCAAATGGAGAATCCTCAGGAAGACCCTTGTAACCATCTCCATATTTAAATCTCTTTGGTTTAATATTTAATTTATTAAACAGTTCCGTAGTTTTTCTAAAAAGTTTATGATTTCTTTCGATTGTATAAACATCAACTCCAATATTATACAAAATAGCGCTTTGATAACCTGAACCTGTTCCAATCTCAAGTATCTTTTGCTTTTTTTCAAGACATAAAAGTTGAGTCTGAAATGCTACAGTAAAAGGTTGAGAAATTGTTTGGTCCTCTATTATTGGAAGAGCCTTATCAATATATGCATGCTCTTCAAATCCTGAATCTACAAAATAGTGTCTCGGTGTTAATAAAAATGAGTCCAGAACAAGTTTATCTTTGATACCTTTTCTTTTTATTTCATCAACCAATCCCCTTCTTCTCCCAAGAAATTTATAATTATCCTTCATTTATTTACTAATATTGTCTTTATAGATGATTATTCCAAAAGAAGATTGTATTTTTAAAAAATTATGATAAAAATTGGAGTTGTTGGTGCAGGACATCTAGGAAAAATTCATTTAAAGTTATTGAATTCTTCTAAAAGATTTCAATTAATGGGATTTTATGATACTGATCTAAAAATTTCTAAAGAATTATCAGATAAAGAAGGTTATAAGTGTTTTTCTAATCTAGATAACATGTTAGATAATGTGGAAGCAATAGATATAGTATCACCAACTTCAACTCATTATAATATTGCAAAACAAGCAATTTTATCAAATAAACATATTTTTATAGAAAAGCCGATTACTAATAATATAGATCATGCAAAGGATATTATACAGCTATCTAAAAAAAATAATGTTATCGGGCAAGTTGGACATGTTGAAAGATTTAATCCTGCATATGTGAAGGCATTCAATCATATTGAAGACCCTATGTTCATTGAATCTCATAGACTCTCTGATTTTAATCCTAGAGGAACAGATGTTTCAGTAATTATGGATTTAATGATTCATGATATTGACATTGTTCTGAACACCGTTAAATCAAAAGTTAAAAAAATTAATGCTTCAGGTGTCTCAATTATTAGCGATTCCCCTGATATAGCAAATGCAAGAATAGAATTTGAAAATAAATGCGTTGCTAATCTTACTGCAAGTAGAATTTCTCTTAAAAAAATGAGAAAAACCAGAATATTCCAAAAGGATGCATATATCTCTATTGATTTTCTAGAAAAAGAACTCCAAATAGTAAAAATTAAGGATGCTGATAAGTCTGATCCTAATTTATCTATGGTTATAAAAACAAATACAGGAAAGGATAAAATAATTTATTTTGAAAATCCTGAGATAATTGAAGAAAACTCTATTTTGAATGAACTTGAATCATTTGCTAATTCAATTAATAAAAAATCACTTCCAAAAGTCACTCTATTAGATGGTTATGAGGCTATTAAAGTAGCTAATGAAGTAATGAGTCAAATACAATGATAAAAGAAAATCTTACGAATTTATATAACTCAATCCCTAAAAATATAAATATAGTTGCTGTTTCTAAAACAAAGACTAATGATGATATTATGAATGCCTATAATTGTGGACAAAGATTATTCGGGGAAAATAGAGTCCAAGAACTTACAAATAAGTACAATGATTTACCTAAAGATATAAAATGGAATATGATTGGCCACCTTCAAACAAACAAAGTCAAGTATATTGCTTCTTTCATAGACTTAATTCATTCTCTAGATTCCATAAAACTAGCCAAAGAAATTAATAAACAAGGAGAAAAAAATAATAGAGTGATTGATTGTTTGATTCAAATAAAAATATCAACTGATGAAAGTAAATATGGTATACTCTTTGATGATTTCGATAAACTCTATAAAGACACTATAAATCTAAAATTTCTTAATGTTGTTGGTTTGATGGGAATGGCTTCATTTACAAATGATGAAAAAAAAATAAAGAATGAATTTAAATTAATCTCATCTTTATTTAATAAACTAAAATTAGTTAATAAAAAATTTACTTACTTATCAATTGGGATGAGTAATGATTATAAATTAGCAATAAATGAAGGGGGAAATATGATTAGAGTTGGAAGCATAATATTTGGAGAAAGACAAAATTAATGTATAGTATAGTAGACCTTGAAGCTACAGGCGGAAAATTTAATGAAGAATCAATTATAGAGATAGCAATCTATAAATATGATGGAAGTAACGTAGTTGATCAATTTATTAGTTTAGTTAATCCTCATAAAGATATAACCCCATATGTTGAGAAATTAACTGGTATATCAGCTAAAATGGTAGATACAGCTCCTTTATTTAGTCAAGTTGCTAAACGCATTATTGAAATCACCGATAATTCAATCTTAGTTGCACACAATGCTCAGTTTGATTATAGATTACTTCAAATTGAATTTGACAGACTGGGCTATGAATATATAAAAGAATCTATTTGCACAGTCATTTTATCACAAAAACTTTTACCAAATCAAGAATCTTATAAATTAGGTAAATTAGTCAAAAGTTTAGGTATACCATTAACTCAAAGACATAGAGCTAGTGGTGATGCAAGAGCAACTGTAGAATTATTCAAACTACTCATTGAAAAAGATATTAACAAAGAAATTATTTCAAAAAATGTAGTTACATATTTAGGTCAAAATGTAAGATCTGTTTTTAATAAGATAATTGAAGATATAAAGAATGAAACAGGTGTATTCTATATCTACAACCATAGTAATGAAATAATATACATAGAAGCAAGTAAGGCTATAAAGAGTAGGATAAATAGATTGTTTACAAGTAATAAGTTTATTCCAAAATCAATCCAGAGTAATATTAAAAATGTCAAAGTTGAAAGAACAGGTAGCTTTTATTTAGCATTAATTAAAAAATTTAGTGAAATTGATCATATTAAACCAGCATTTAATAAAATTGATTATATAAATTATGATAAATCAATTGGAGAATTTAATTCTCCCAGTAAAGAGTTTTTAGTTATAGATGTCGGTAGAGATGCTCAAGAAAAAAGTTTTTTATTAGTTTCTTCTAAAAAACTTATTGGATATGGGTTTTTTAGCCTAAATAATCAAATAAATACTAAAGAAAAATTATATTCCAGACTAGTTAAGATTAATCAGAATCAAAATATAGAAAACATTTTAAATTATATAATTAATAAGCAAAAATTCAAAAAACTTATACCTTTGAATAAAATTTATAAAATTTCTACTATTGAATAAGGTAAGACAAAAAATACATGATATAATTTATGAAGCAGATACGCCAGCTGGACAAGTATTTGATATTTCTTTAATAATTGTAATTATAATAAGTGTCATACTCGTAGCTGTTGAAACAATTGGTTGGATAAACGAAAAGTATCATGTTATTTTAAATGTTGCTGAATGGATTATAACAGCCTTATTTACTATTGAATATATATTAAGAATCTATTCAGTTAAAAAACCAAAAAAATATATTTTTAGTTTCTATGGTATAATCGATCTACTTGCAACTATTCCAAAATATCTTTCATTAATATTTGTGGGAGCTCATGTTGAAACTTTAATGGCTATAAGAGCTCTTAGAATACTTAGAATATTCAGAGTACTTCATATATCTAGATATATAGGTGAATCTAACTTTTTGGTCAGAGCATTACTTTTAAGTAGAGCAAAAATTGTAATATTTCTTCTTTTTGTAGTTATAATGTGTATTGTATTTGGTACGATAATGTACTTAGTTGAAGGTCCTGAAGCAGGCTTTAATAATATACCTACAAGTATATATTGGTGTATTGTAACAATTACTACTGTTGGATATGGAGATATTGCACCAATTACTGAATTAGGTCAA
>SGZK01000051.1:0-5580 GCA_004214195.1 Flavobacteriales bacterium
AGATATATTTCTATTAATTTCATCTCTAACTATATTAACATCTATTGAAGATTTTCCATGAACTATCTGCTTATTTTTTTTAGAAATAAAGTTGTTTAGATTAAGATCGAAGATTTTTAAATTAAAGGCTAGTTTGTCGGGATTCAAATAATTCCCTGATAAATTTATTTTATCTCCTAAGAATGAGTTTATTTCATATATATTATCAATAAATGTTAATTTAAAATCATATTCTCTATTTTCTTGAATTAACCCCTTTTGAATTTGATTATTTAAATCAGATAGGTCCTTTAGATATATTTTCTCATTAGAATCATCAATTTCTATATCCTTAAACAATACATATGCTTCAATATCAAATGAATCTAGAACTTTTAAGTTTATTTCATTATTAAAAGAGATAATTGATGGGGTATTAGAATTTATAAGTTCGGCATAATTAATGTTACTAACTTCAGAATCTATTTTATAAACACCTTCATTAATATCTCCATTGAGTTTTAAGTCTATACCCGTTTTATTATTTATTATATTAAAATTACTTGAGATAAAGTTATTTTTTATATTTCCTAAAAAATCAACAACCGATTTATCATCAATTTTTATATTACCCTCAAACCTATCTATATTAATTTTTTCAGTTATACTGCCATTAATTTTTAGATTAGATTTAAACTTGTCTAAATCATTTTTTGACATTATGTCTGAATTTTCATTAAATTCAGAGATGACTTCAATTACAAAATTTCTTTTTTCTTTAAAATCAATATCTCCTAAAAACTGAATACTTTGGCTTAAATCATCATTATGATTAAGATCAAAACTTAATTTACTTTTATTAAACTCAATTACTCCTTTAAAAAGGATATTGTTAATTAATTCAATAAATTGGAATGATGAGTCAACACTTATAATATCTGTTAATGATGAGCTAAACTCATCAATATTCAAGTTTATTTTTAATTCATTTTGGTCATTGTAATTAACTATAGCACCATCACCAATAACTTGGAGATTTTCAGAATCTATAAGAAAAGATTCTATTCGAATATCTTCCTTATTCCCATTAAAATCAATGCTAGTTTGAAATGTTTTGAAACTTTCAGGTATGTCTAGATAATCATTCAATTCATTTAAATTAATTCTTGATTCATTTAAAACTCCTTCAATATTATTAATGTTTAAATATTCATCTAAATCAATTTTTAAATCTCCACCTACTAAATTATCTTGTGTTATTAATTTATATCCCAAAATATTAATAGATTGATTATTAAAAATAATGTCTGATTCAAAATCTTTAATCTGTATACTTTCATTCAGCAATCCTGACAACTCATCAACATAAAGAGAAATAGAATTATTTTCAATAGAAATATCTTGAAATTTTAAGTTAAGTTCATTAATTCTATATAATTGATTATTTAAATTAAGATTTATATCAGAATTATTAATAATTAACGATTCTAAACCAATTGAATTTGATATTTGATCCAATATTGATGAAGATTCAATATCAGAAATATTATTATCATTGTTTGGAAAATTACTATCAATTTTTAATCCTTCTATTATAAGCTCTTTGATTTTTGGTTCTCTTTGAAATAAAGGAAAGAAACTTGATTCAACTTTATCTAAAGAAACTATAGTATCTGATTTAAAATCAACTAGGTTAACAGATTTAAGAACCATTTTTCCATTAATAGCAAAAGATGCATCAGATATACTTAAGCTGATTTCACTATTGTTTAATTCATATTCATTAATATCTTCAATCAGTCTATCAGTTAAATAATTCTGAAATGATGTTGTTTGAACAGCAATACTTAGTGATAAAATGATAAATCCTAATATCACTGAAATAACAATTAATATTTTTTTATAAACCTTAATAATAATACTTAATTACTTTTGTAAACTATACAAAGATAACAATGTCAAAAGAAGATATCTATATTTTAGGAATTGAGTCTTCCTGTGATGATACGGCTGCAGCTATATTAAAGAATGATGAAGTGCTTTCAAATTGTATTGCAAATCAAGAAATTCACAAAAAGTATGGGGGTGTTGTTCCAGAACTTGCATCAAGAGCTCATCTTTCAAATATAATCCCAGTTGTTAGTCAAGCTTTCGATGAAGCCAATATTAACCCAGAAATGTTATCAGCTATTGCATTTACAAAGGGTCCTGGATTAATAGGATCACTTTTAGTTGGAACTGAATTTTCTAAAGCTCTTGGACTTTCTCTTAACATCCCCGTTATTGAAGTTAACCATATGCAAGCTCATCTATTAGTTCATTATATAAAGTCTAATAAGAAAAGTCCTGATTTTCCTTTCCTTGGTGTAACCATATCAGGAGGACATACACAATTTGTAATAGTTGAAGATTATTTAAAGATGAATATTATCGGTGAAACTCTTGATGATGCAATTGGAGAAGCATTTGATAAATGCGGAAAAATTATTGGTCTAGATTATCCTGCAGGACCAGAAATAGATAAATTAGCAAAAGAAGGAGATTTTGAAAAATTTGATTTCCCTATCCCTAAGGTTGAAGGGTTTAACATTAGCTATAGTGGGACAAAAACAGCTTTCATGAATTTTATAAATAATTCAACACTAAAGGATCCTGCTTTTATACAAAAAAATAAAATTGATATCTGCGCTTCTATTCAGAAAAATTTAATTGATAACTTAATTTTAAAAGTTAAATATATTTCAAAAGAGAAAAGCTTAAATAGAATTGTTATAGGAGGAGGAGTTTCAGCTAATAGTTTTCTTAAAGATTCTTTAGAATTAAACTCAAAAGAAAACAATTGGGAAGTTTTTATTCCACCATTAAATTATACTACAGACAATGCTGCAATGATTGGTATTGTTGGATATTTGAAATATATAAAAGGTATGTTTTCAAATTATAACACTATTGCGTCACCAAGATTGGCTTTCAAATGAATTTATTTTACTCAAATTTTAATAATTCTGATTCAGATATAATCTTAGATGAAATTGATAGTAAACATTTATCAAAGTCATTAAGAAAAAAAGTTGGAGATATTATTAGAATTACTAATGGAAATGGTCTGGAGATTAAAGGAAAAATAATTAGGCTTGGGAAAAATATTAAGGTAAATGTTATTAATAGGGTAAAGCATAAAAAAAAGGATCTTTTAATTCACATAGCAATGTCACCTCTAAAGAATCCATCTAGATTTGAATGGTTTGTTGAGAAATCAACTGAAATTGGAATATCAGAAATCACCCCATTAATAACAAAGTTTTCAGAAAAGAAGAAGGTTAATATTAGTAGACTAAATAAAATCGTCATAAGCTCAATGAAACAGTCTAATCAATTTTATTTACCTAAGGTTAATCAAATTACTTCTTTTGATGAATTTTTAAAGTTAAATAAAGACTACAAGTTGATTGCACATTTAAAAAATAATAATAGATTTAATAAAAAAAGTATTGGTAATAAAGATAAAATTGTTGTAATGATTGGTCCTGAAGGAGGTTTCTCTAAAGAAGAGATATTAAAAGCTAATAAAGAGAAAATTAAAGAAATATCTTTTGGTAAAAATAGATTTAGATCTGAAACAGCAGGCGTATTTGCAGTATCAATAATTAATAATTATAAAAATTTATGAGTAAAAAATTATTCTTAGTTCCACTTGTTTTATTAGGTTATCTCTTTTTTATTCTTGGCATTAGATGGCTTATAGTTGATGAACCTTGGATGTTAGACAGGGTGGCAAATGAAGAAAGACTTGGTATGACATTTGAAGAATTATTTAGCGAAGAGATAAACGAATCACTTCCTGGATACTTGAAACAGATATATCGTTTTTTTGGATTATGGGTATCAGTAATTGGTTTATTTATTATTTCATTTTCTAAAGCAAGATTTATGGAAAATAAGGGTATGAGAAAAACTTTACTTTTTTGTGTTGGTTTTACTGTCTATTCAGCATTAATCTTAGCATATAAATTTATACCTAGTTCTCCTTTTATATATGTTGGTTGGGGAGGTGTTGTTTTACATTTAATTTCTGTTTGGAATTGCAGAAAATTAGCTTAGTATTTATTTTCCTCGAACTTTAGGAAATTATTTTGGGATTTTATAGCTTCAGTAAATTCCTTCTTTAGCTTAGAAACTAGATCTTTTACAGAAGGATTATCATTAATAGATGACACACCATGACCTGCTGACCATATTGTCTTCCATGCTTTAGCTTCTGCTTTAGCAAAATCATCTCCAAAATCCATTTTCTTAGATCCTTTCCAAAATTCTTCTGTTATACCCATAGCTTCAAGACTAGGTCTTAAAAAGTTTCCATGAACTCCAGAGACACATGCAGTATAAACTATATCTTCAGCTGTCGAGTTAATTATCATTTTCTTGTAGTCTTCATCTGCCCTACTTTCTTTAGTATTTATAAATCTAGTACCCATATATGCAATGTCAGCTCCCATCTGAAGAGCACTAGCAACATCTCTTCCGTTTGAAATACAACCAGAGAGTATTATTTTTTTAGAATAAAAGCTTTTTATTAAAGCAATTAATGACATTGGATTTTTAAGTCCAGCATGACCTCCTGCTCCAGCTGTAACTAAAATTAAACCATCTACCCCTACCTCAGTTGCTTTCTCAGCATGTCTTTTTTTAATTATATCGTGATATACAATCCCACCATAACTATGAACAGTGTCGACTAATTGAGATACTGCACCTAATGAAGTTATAACTAATGGAACTTTATGTTTAACACATATCTCAAGATCAGCTTGAACCCTAATGTTTGTTGGATGCACAATTATGTTAACACCAAATGGGGCAGCTTTTTTACCTGTCTTTTGTTCAAACTCATCTAATTCAGTTTTTATTTGAATTACCCACTCTTCAAAACCTTCAGTAGATCTCTGGTTTAATGAAGGAAATGTCCCTACAATACCATTTTTACAACATTCAATAACTAGTTTAGGACCTGATATTAAAAATAGCGGAGCAGCAATAACAGGCATATTCAATTTCTCTATATAATTTTCTTCCATTCTTTATCTACATTTACAAGACCATTCAAAATAAAACTCTGAAACTATATCACCTGACTCATCAATACCTTTAGCTTTTAGCCAAGCTTTATGTGTATTATTTTTGTTAGTTAAATTAATTAATTCTTTCGCATTTTCACCTTCATCACAAATAAACTTTATTTTACCTACAGCTTTCTTGTGAAAATTTGATTTACTACCAACCAATAACATTGATATATTAGTTTTTGACTCTTCAATACATTTAGTTAAAAGCATCCCTGTAGTTAACTCAGCAGCCATACCTTGAACAGCCCAAAACATAGATCTATATGGATTTTGGTTTATCCATCTAAATCTAACTTTTACTTCACATTTAGCATCATTAATTGCTGTAACTCTAACACCTGTTAACCAAGCTGCAGGAAGGTTAAAAAGCAAGAATCTATTTATGCGATTAGGGTTATATTTCATTTTATTCACTTAAAACACTGAATCCAATATGAATGTTTCCAGTTTCTTTATCTACATATAATTCTCTATCCTC
>SGZK01000052.1:0-5437 GCA_004214195.1 Flavobacteriales bacterium
ACAAACCTTAATTGATGATATAGATGAATATAATAATAATGAGGGGCTTGCTTTAGATCAAAATGAAGTTGACTACTTAAAAAGTGTAGCAAAAAAACTCAATAGAAAACTAACAGATTCTGAGGTTTATGGATTTTCTCAAGTTAATTCTGAACACTGTAGGCATAAAATATTTAATGGGAGGTTTATAATTAATAATAAAGAAAAAGAAAAAAGTCTTTTTGAGTTAATTAAATTAACATCAAAAAAAAATAAGAATTCAATTGTTTCTGCATATTCAGATAATGTTGCATTTATTAAAGGACCTAAAATCTCACAATTTTATCCTCAAAAAGCAAATACCTCAAGTTATTATACAAAGAAAGATATTGACAGTATTATTTCAATAAAAGCTGAGACTCACAATTTTCCAACTACGGTAGAACCATATAACGGTGCAGCAACTGGATCCGGAGGTGAGATTAGGGATAGATTAGCAGGAGGGATAGGATCCATACCACTAATAGGTACTGCAGTTTATATGACCCCATATTCAAGACTTAATAAAGAAAACTTATGGGAAAATGGATTCAAAGCTAGAAAGTGGAAATATCAAACACCATCAGAGATATTAATTAAGGCATCAAATGGAGCATCAGATTTTGGAAACTGTTTTGGACAACCTTTAATTTGTGGATCACTTTTTACTTTTGAACACTCAGGAGATGATCAGTATTTGGGGTATGATAAAGTTATTATGTTAGCTGGAGGTGTTGGTTTTGGAGAGGCAAAACAATCACATAAAAAAATTCCTCAAGATGGTGATATAATAGTAATGTTAGGAGGTGATAATTATAGAATAGGTATGGGAGGTGCTTCAGTTTCTTCAACAAATACAGGGAATTATGACAACTCTATTGAATTAAATGCTGTTCAAAGATCAAATCCTGAAATGCAAAAAAGAGTTACTAATACTATACGGGCACTTTTTGAAAGTAAAGAAAATCCAATACTATCAATTCATGACCATGGTGCTGGAGGCCATTTAAATTGTTTTTCTGAATTGGTTGAATCAACTGGAGGAGAAATATATATTGATTCTCTACCATTAGGAGATCCCTCATTATCATATAAAGAAATTATTGGAAATGAATCTCAAGAAAGAATAGGTATTATAATAAAAGAAAGTGATTATAAAATAGTTGAGGAAATTGCTAATAGAGAAAGAGCACCAATATATATAGTGGGGAAAGTAACTAATGATAGAAAATTTAGAGTTTTAGATAGAGAAAATAATATAGAATCGATAGACTTAGATCTAAAATCACTATTTGGAGATACGCCAAAAAAAATAATTTATGATAATACTATTTCAAATAATTTTCAAAAAATAAAATATGATAATAATAATCTAGAAAGTTATATTAAATCTGTACTTAAAATTGAGTCCGTAGCTTGCAAAGATTGGTTGACTAATAAAGTAGACAGATGTGTTACCGGAAGAATTGCACAACAACAAACTGTTGGTAAAATTCAATTACCTCTTAGTAATTGTGGAGTTGTAGCATTAGACTATGATAATTTTCATGGTATTGCTACTTCCATAGGTCATTCGCCAATTTCTGGTCTTATTGATCCTAAAAAAGGGAGTATAAATTCTATTGCAGAAGCATTAACAAATATTATCTGGGCTCCTTTAGAAGATGGGCTTAAATCAGTTTCATTATCTGCAAACTGGATGTGGCCATCAGGAAAAAATGGTGAAGATTCAAGACTTTATAATGCTGTAGAATCTTGTTCAGATTTTGCAATTGAATTAGGTATAAATATACCAACAGGAAAAGACTCCCTATCAATGGTTCAGAAGTATGATGATACTAATGAAGTTAAATCACCAGGAACAGTTATCATATCTGCTTCTGCTCATTGTTCAGATATTAGAAAAGTGGTAACTCCTAATCTAAAAGGCAGTGAAGGTTTTATATATTATATTAACCTTTCAAATGACAATTATAAACTTGGCGGTTCTTCATTTGGTCAAATAAATAATAAAATTGGAAATGATTCTCCAACAATTAAGGATACAAACAATTTTAAGAAAACATTTAATTTAATTCAAAATTTAATAAAGGAAGATAAAATCCTTTCAGGTCATGATATATCCTCAGGTGGATTAATCACTAGCTTGTTCGAGATGTGTTTTACTGATAATAGTGTAGGGATGGATATTGATCTAACTACATTAAAGGAAGAAGATATAGTAAAAATTCTTTTCTCTGAAAACTCTGGAATCATTTTTCAATCCAAATCAAAGTTGAATCAATTCTTTGATAAAGAAGAAATCTCTTTTCATGAAATTGGTAAAGTAGTTAATAGTGATTGCTTAAATATTAAAAACTATGATAATACATACTCATTTAATATTTCAAAATATAGAGATATCTGGTTCTCTACATCTTATCATTTTGATAAAATTCAAACTAAAAATAAATTAGCTCGTAAAAGATTTGAAAATTATAAAAATCAACCACTAGAATTTGTCTTTCCAAAAAGATTCACTGGAAAAATTTTAAAGAATAACAATAAAATTAATGCTGCAATTATAAGAGAAAAAGGCAGTAATTCAGAAAGAGAAATGGCTTATATGATGAGTCTCTCTGGCTTTAATGTAAAAGATGTTCATATGACAGATATTATTTCTGGAAGAGAGAATCTTGAAGATATTAAACTACTAGTTGCTGTAGGAGGCTTTTCTAACTCTGATGTATTAGGTTCAGCAAAAGGTTGGGCTGGATCATTTATATATAATAAAAAAGCTAAGCAAACCTTAAATAATTTTTTTAATAGAGATTACTCTATGTCACTTGGAGTTTGCAATGGATGTCAACTTTTTATTGAGCTAGGTCTAATAAATAATGATCATGATATAAAACCAAAAATGGATTATAATGACTCAGGTAAGTTTGAGTGTATTTTCACATCAGTTAAAATTCAAGAATCTTCATCAATTATGATGAAGGGAATGGAAGGTGGTAATCTTGGTGTTTGGGCTGCTCATGGTGAAGGAAAATTCATATTTCCTTATGATGAATCAAAATATCTTATTCCAGCAAAGTATTCTTATAACGAATATCCAGCAAATCCAAATGGTTCTAATTATAATGCTGCGATGCTAACTTCTGAAGATGGTAGACATTTAGTAATGATGCCTCACATTGAGAGATCAATTTATCCACATAATTGGGCTTATTACCCAAAAAATAGAAATGATGAAGTATCTCCATGGGTAATTGCATTTGACAATGCATATAATTGGTTAAAAAATAAATAGTTATTAGTATATTTATAAAAAGTAAAATGCCAACACAAAACAAGATAAAATTAGATGGAGGAGAATTTATCCTAAAAGATATTCCTTCAAATGAAGTTTTCACAGCAGAAGATTTTTCAGAAGAACAAAAAATGATAAGGGATACAGTTATCGACTTTGTAGATAGAGAAATTTGGCCCCAAAAAATGAGGTTTGAAGAAAAAGATTATGATTTTACAGTTGAGTCGATGAAAAAAATTGGAGATCTTGGTTTATTAGGTATTAATGTTGATCAAGATTATGGTGGTTTAGGAATGGATTTTGTATCTACAATGCTTGTATGTGATTATATATCAGGTTCAAGTGGATCTCTAGCTACTGCATATGGTGCTCATACAGGGATTGCTATTCTTCCTATTTACTTATATGGAAATGAAGAGCAAAAGAAAAAATATCTTCCAAAGCTTACCTCTGGAGAGTGGTTTGGATCTTATTGTTTAACAGAGCCAACTGCAGGTTCAGATGCAAATTCAGGAAAAACAAAAGCTGAATTATCTGATGATGGAACTCATTATTTAATTTCTGGACATAAGATTTGGATTTCAAATGCTGGTTTTGCAAATTTATTTATTGTCTTTGCAAGAATCGAAGATGATAAAAACATTACTGGTTTTATAGTTCCAAATGATCCAAATAATGGTATAAAACTTAGCGAAGAAGAAAAAAAGCTTGGCATCCATTCTTCTTCAACTAGACAAGTATTTTTTGAAAAAACAAAAGTTCCTATTGAAAATTTACTTGGAGAGAGAAATGGAGGATTTAAAATAGCGATGAATGCACTAAATGTAGGTAGGATTAAATTAGGTGCTGGAAATTTAGATGGTCAAAGAAGAGTCATTAGTGGAGCTATTGATTATGCTAATAACAGAGTACAGTTTAAACAACCAATATCAAATTTTGATTCAATAAAAGAAAAGATAGCTATGATGGCTGCATCATGTTACGCTGGAGAATCAAGTTGTTATAGAGCTGGCAGTGATGTTCAATCAAAAATTGATGAATACCTTTCAAATGGATTATCAAAACAAGAATCTGAATTAAAAGGGGTTGAAAATTTTGCAATTGAATGTTCAATATTAAAAGTCGCAGTATCTGAAGACATGCAAAATTGTGCAGATGAAGGAATTCAAATTTTTGGTGGAATGGGATTCTCTGCAGAAATACCAATGGAATCTGCATGGAGAGATGCTAGAATAGGCAGAATATATGAAGGGACAAATGAAATTAATCGAATGTTAATGGTTGGAATGCTTCTAAAAAAGGCTCAGAAAGGTGAATTAGATCTTATGTCAGCTCTTCAAAATACAATGAATGATAATAATGAAAATAAAGTAGAAACTATTGATGAATTAAAACATGAGATGAATATTGTTAATAATTTAAAAAAAGTCTTTTTAATTATTTTAGGAAAAGCATTTGAAAAATATGGTGCAGAAATTGAGAAAAATCAACAAGTTCTTCTAGCTCTTTCAGATATAATGATAGAGACCTATTTTTCTGAATCTACTTTAAAAAGAACTATAAAAAACATTAATAGGTCAAATGTTAATGACCAGCACTATCAAATTGAAATGACTAAATTATATGTCTATGAGGCAAGTCAAATAACATTAAAGAAGTCTAAAGATATTATTATTAGTATTTATGATAATCAATTACAAGAAGAATTATTAGCTAAGATTAAAGAACTAGTTTCTTATGAAGAAAACCCCAATATCTTTAATATTAAGAAGTCAATAGCAGATAAACTTATTTCAGAAAATAAATATTGTTTTTAAATTGAAATTACCTTTTTACTTAACATTCCTATTTCTATTAATTTTCGCAGATTTAAAGGCCCAGAATATAGACTTGTATCAAATTATTGAAAAAGTCTCTTCAGAAAGAATAGAAACTGATATAAAAAAATTAGTTTCGTTTGGAACCAGACATTCTTTAAGTGACACATTATCTGAAACAAGGGGTATTGGAGCTGCAAGGAGATGGATAAAGTCTGAATTTGAAAATATTTCAAAGTCTTGTAATAAATGTTTGGAAGTTTACTACAATAAAAGTTTAGCAACAAAGGAGAATAGTGAAAGAGTGATT
>SGZK01000053.1:0-5433 GCA_004214195.1 Flavobacteriales bacterium
TTTTCTTACCATCTCATCTTCAGCTAATTTTTCAGGCACTCCTTCTAATAATATTTTTCCTTCAAACATAAGATAAGTTTTATCTGTTATAGCTAATGTTTCTTGTACATTGTGATCTGTTATCAAAATTCCAATGTTCTTTTTCTTTAGAATTGAAATAATTGATTGAATATCTTCTACTGCAATTGGGTCTACTCCAGCAAAGGGTTCATCTAATAGAAGAAATTTTGGATCAGTAGCAAGTGCTCTTGCAATTTCTGTTCTTCTTCTTTCACCTCCGGATAAAAGATCTCCTCGATTATTTCTTAGATGAGTTAATCCAAATTCTTCCATAAGTGATTCTGTTCTTTCTTTCTGTTTACTCTTTGAAAGTTCTGTAAATTGAAGGATACTAAGTATGTTTTCTTCAACGGAAAGTTTTCTGAAAACAGATGCTTCTTGAGCTAGGTAGCCAATACCATTTTGTGCTCTTTTATACATTGGATATGATGATATTCTCTCATTATCTAGGTATATTTCTCCTTCTTCAGGTTTAATGATACCTACTATCATATAAAAAGATGTTGTTTTTCCTGCTCCATTAGGACCAAGTAATCCTACAATTTCTCCCTGGCTAACCTGAACAGAAACTTTATTTACAACTTTTTTCCCTTTATATGATTTAGAAATTTCATTTGCTTTTAAGATCATATGACAAATATCAATTATTTAATTTTTTAAAACCAATTTTCGAGATAATTATACTTATTTCGTATAAAACTAATATAGGAATACTAACTATTATTTGACTTGCAATATCAGGAGGTGTAATAATTGCAGATAGACTAAGTACAATAACTAAAGCAAACTTTCTGTTTTTTCTCAAAAAATCAGGAGTTACAATACCAACTTTAGTTAAATAATGAATTATAATTGGTAATTCGAAAATTATTCCAGATGCTAAAACAGAAGATTTTAATAATCCAACATAACTTGCTAAATCAAAATCATTAAATACTTCATTGCTTATTGTATAATTTCCAAGGAAATTAATTGATAGTGGGGTAACTATATAGTATCCAAATAAAACTCCAATAAAAAAAAGTAATGATGATATGAAAATAAACCCTTTTGCTCCCTCTTTTTCGTTCTTATACATCCCAGGACTTATGAATTTCCAAAATTCCCAAATAACATATGGAAATGCAACAATAAAACCAGCTAAAATTGATGTCCAAAGATGAGCTGAAAATTGTCCTGATACAGTCCTGCTTTGTACTCTGAAAGGGAGTTCGTTAAAACAAAAAGCATCCCCTTGACCAATAGACTGTGATATTGAGCAAAATATTTCATAGCTTATAAAATCCCCCCTTTTTGGTCCAAAAATAATAGTGTCAAAAATGAACTCTTTAGCAAGAAAAGCTAAAAATGCAAAAATTAGAATTGCTATAAAAGACCTAATTAGATGCCACCTTAATTCTTCCAGATGATGAAGAAAAGTCATATCTTTAGAATTACTCATTATCAATTCCTTCTTTGATTAAATCAAGAAAATGAACAATTCCAACATATTTTTCTGCCTCATCTAAAACAAGTAGTTGACTTATTTTATTTTTTTTCATAAGCCTTAAAGAATGAATAGCTAATGAATTGATTCCAATAAATTTTGGTTTATTACTCATTATATCAGAAGCTTTCAAATTATAGATGTCAACTTTTTTTTCTAAAACCCTTCTTATATCACCATCGGTTATCACTCCAATTATTTTATCATTAGAAATAACTGCAGTAACGCCATACATTTTAGTTGAGATTTCAGTTATAACTTCTTCAATATTAGATTCTATTCTTACAGTAGGGACTCTTTTTTTATCAATTAAGTCACCAACTGTAAGATTCAATTTTTTACCAAGATTGCCTGATGGATGAAAATTACTAAAATCATCAGGGGTAAATCCTTTTATATATTGAAGACTCATTGCAATAGCATCACCAATAGCTAGATGACAAGAAGAACTAGTAGTAGGAGCAAGGTTATTATGGCATGCTTCTTTCTCAATTTCAGTTAAAATAAACATATCAGAAATATCTTTTAGTAATGAATTATCATTACATGAAATTCCTATTAAAGTGTTTTTATTCAGTTTTAAATAGTCACTGAGTTTTTTAATTTCTTCAGATTCACCACTTTTAGACAAACATATTATGATATCATTTCTATCTATTACGCCTAAATCTCCATGAAATGCATCACTTAAGTGAAGGAAATTAGATTTAGTCCCTGTTGAATTAAGAGTTGCAGAAATTTTCATACAGATTATAGCACTTTTCCCAGTTCCTGTTAGAATAATCTTTCCTTCTGATTTATATAAGGTTTCAACTATTTTTACAAAATTATCATCAATAACTTTTGAAAGACTTTTTATAGAATCCGATTCTAAAGCTAAAGTTTCTAATGCAATGTTTTTTATATCTGTTGGATTAGCCAAAATAAGATCGTAGATTAATTACATTATGTTTGAATGAAAAATGGAATTTAGTAGAATTCTATTTGTTCCATACCAAAATGCTCTGAAATTTGTATTATCGGTAAGCAAAATAATCTTCCCTTTGCCATTTTTTACTATTTTAAAAGGCACTGAGCCTTTTAGAAGAGATAAGTTTTCTTCTGATATATATCCACTAAGTATAGGATTTGATGAGTAAACTATTGGATTATTGAAACTATCTTCACTTTTATTCATATATATATTAGAGTTTCTAAATAAAGGAAGAGTTGAAGTCTCAATTCCATAATTAACTGGGTGGCTATTATCTATTATTGAGTTAAAAATAGCACCACCGGTTTGTTGAGCTCCATAAAATTTTTCTATATCAGCGTAACTAACATCTTGAGCAGTTAAATCATTTGATCTTAAATCTACTTCTGAAATATTATCGGATATCCAATTAATAGAATTTCTATATCCAATCAAAGTTCCGCCATTAGATATAAAGGATTCAATTTTATCCTTGAATGATTTTAAATCATCTCCGGTATAATCAGGCATAATGAAATGAGTATAATTAGACAAGTCTACAGATCTTAAATCTTTTATATCAATTTTAGTAAGAGGTATTTTATATCTAGTATCCAATAAATGCCATATTTCACCTGCATCATAACTTCTAACGCCTTTCCCAACTAACATACCTACTTTTGGCGTTTCTATTTTTTTGAAATAATCAGAACCTAAATCTATACCTAATGTAAGCCCAGTTGAGGGAGCTTTTACATCTATATAAGTTTCTTTTGATACTTTCATTAATAGGCTATATATCTGATCTGAATTCAAAACTTGATTTTGGACTGGTACTAAATATGTTCCATAGTCATAATTATTACCATCAACTGAAAATTTTCTAGTTGCAACTTTAACTCTAATATCTCTCTTTAATAATTCATAAACAGCAGATGGTGCATAGTACTCATGAGCTTCAAATACATATGCATAATCAGATTTATTTTGAACAGAACCAGGTTTGTTTGATAAATCAGTCACTTCATCACCTAATAACTTTATAGAGTTTGTTTTAGAATAATTAACATTAAATGCCAGAGGAAAAGTCCAAGCTGAAACATCATAAAATAGACTATCAGTAAATTTTGTTTGGGTATTAAACATTGCTTTTATTAGAGTTCTCTTATTTTGATTTAAAGGAACTACATAACTATTGTCTTTATTAAAATTTATTTTATTAATTGTTATGTTGTCTTTTAGTTTATTAAATTTTATTTTATGACTTTTAAGAATCTTAGCAAGATGAAATACTGTAGATTCATCCTTATTTTTTCCAAACACAATATAACTGTTGTCTTTTGATGATTTTGAAAATTCATTATCATAAAAATCTTTCATATAAGTTAATAACTCTATTCTCATTTGATTTGCAGCCTTAAGAGTTGAAAATGCTGCAGTTAATTGGTTTTTAATAGTAAAAGGAAAAGTCAATAAACCATTATCGCTGTTTTGTATATGTCCTCTAGAACTTGCCTGTTCAAATAATATACCTATACTTCCATTAGCATCTGGATATGTAGATGCTTTACCAAAAAAGAAGTCATCATAATCTTCTTCAGAATAATAAAGTGATCCAATATTATTTAAAGCATCTTCATGGAATGTTCCAATTTTCTTAGTTAATTTTTGATTTCTATCTGATATAAGTGGGTTTTTTCTTTCAGGTACACCAGGTTGGAAAAAGAAAGTAGAATTAGTTCCCATTTCATGATGGTCAGTTAGAATATTTGGAAGCCACTCTGTAAAAGTTTTAACTTTTGCATTTGTCTCGGGTAATTGATTTGGAAGCCAATCTCTATTTAAATCAAACCAATAATGATTAGTTCTTCCTCTAGGAAATATTTGATTGTATTCTCTATCATTTGAATCTGGGTTAAGATTCATACTTCTATTACTGTTAGCCCATTGAGAAAATCTTTGCAAACCATCAGGATTAAAACTTGGATCGACTAATATTATAGTATTTTGAAGAATTTCTTTTGTTCTTGAATCATTACTGGCTGCTAAATGATACATTAATAGTAAACTTGCATTAGCACCACTTGGTTCATCACCATGGACAGAAAACCCCTGGTATACTACAATAGGCATATCACTAAAATCAATCTTTGTTCCTGGGGAATTAGATAATTCCATATGCTTGCCTTGAATTTCATCTAACCTAGAATGGTTTTCTTCACTTGTATATATTAGTAGCCAAGAAGGTCTGTCTTCATATGTTTTACCTCTATTAATTAGTTTTATCCTAGATGATACTTCAGATAACTTTATAACATATTGGCTAAGCTTATCATGACTTACATGCCATTCTCCAACTTCATGACCAATAATACTTTTCGGTGTCGGTATATTATCATTATAATCTATATTATCATTAAGATAATAGTCTAATGAGACTTGTGCATTTGTATAAAAAGAAGAAAATAAGCAAAGGATTAATAGATATCTCATAGGATTTTTTTTTATTCTGTATCATCGTTTTCAAAATCAACATCAGCTGAAGTATCTACATCACCAGATTTTTTTACATCTTTATCTTTAGGATCCTCTTTAGAAGTATCCTCTTTCTTTTTAGACTCAAAATCTTTATCATGCTTATCGCTAATAACTTCTTTACCCTTTTTCTCAATAATGAAGTCAAAAGTCTCATTTAATGATGAGTTAAAATCATCAAAGTCTTCTTTATATAGGTATATTTTATGTTTCTTATAGTAGAATGTACCGTCTTCGTTAGTGAACTTCTTGCTTTCAGTTATTGTAAGGTAATAATCACCTGCCTTAGTTTCTCTTACATCAAAAAAATAAGTTCTTCTTCCAGCCCTTAAAACTCTAGAAAATATTTCTTCAACATTATATTCGTTTTGATTTTCCATTTTTTTTATTCAAATATAAT
>SGZK01000054.1:0-5387 GCA_004214195.1 Flavobacteriales bacterium
TTTCTTCCTTAGCTGGAGCTTCTTCCTTAGCTGGAGTTTCTTCCTTAGCTGGAGCTTCTTCAGCCGGAGCTTCTTCAGCAGAAACTGTTTCCTCAGCCGCCTTAGCTTCTTTTTTAGCCTTAGACTCTTCTGATCTTTTCTTGCTATATTCTTCTTCTCTTTTACGAGATTCTTTTTTATTAGACTCTAATGTAGATTTAAGATCTTCAATCTTTTTTTCAATTTTTGCACCTTTCCCCTTTTTCCATTCATCAAATCTTTTCTGTGCTTCTGCTTCTGTGAAAGCACCTTTTTTTACACCAAGATTTAAATGTTTTCTAAGTAAGACACCTTCATAAGAAAGAATTGCCTTTGCTGTATTTGTTGGCTGAGCACCTTTTTCTAACCACTTTACACAAGAATCAAAATCTAATTCTATTGATGCGGGATTAGTGTTAGGGTCATATGAGCCTAATTTTTCAATATATTTTCCATCTCTTTTTGATCTTTCATCTGCAATTACTATCCAATACATTGGGTTACCTTTTTTACCGTGTCTTTGAAGTCTAATTTTTACTGCCATAACATATTAATATTTAGGGTACTCGACCCTGGTTACTAATTATAAGCTGCAAATTTAGCATAATATTTTTATTTGCTTATGTATTTGACTATTTTTGGACCAATACAATGAAATAGAAAAAATGGATTACTCTAAAGAATTTAAAAAGTATGCTACAAAGCATCATGGAATTAACTCGCTATATTATGAAAAGATAGTTAGTAGTATGACACCATACATTATTGAAGAAAGACAATTAAACGTTGCTCAAATGGATGTTTTCTCAAGACTTATGATGGATAGAATAATGTTTTTAGGAACTGCTATTACGGATAGTGTTGCAAATGTTATTCAAGCTCAATTGCTTTTTCTTCAAAGTACAGATTCTTCAAGGGATATTCAGTTATATATAAATTCTCCTGGAGGAGGAGTTTATGCTGGTCTGGGGATATATGATACAATGCAATTTATTAAGCCTGATGTTGCCACAATATGTACTGGCTGTGCTGCATCTATGTCAGCAATTTTATTATGCGCTGGTAAGAAGGGTAAAAGATCTGCACTTAAACATTCAAGAGTGATGATTCACCAACCACTTGGAGGAGTTTCAGGTCAAGCTGCTGATATTGAAATTACAGCTAGAGAGATTCTAAAGCTAAAGGATGAATTGTACAAAATTATTTCTAATCATAGCAGTCAAAGTTTAAAGAAAGTGGCCTCTGATAGTGATAGAGACTACTGGATGAAAGCTGAAGAAGCACTTAAATATGGAATGGTTGATGAGGTTCTAAATTAATTTAGTATGAGTGAAAAGGAAATTCTATGTTCTTTTTGCGGAAGAACAAAATCACAAACAAAACTTTTAATTGCTGGTTTAGATGCACACATCTGTGATATATGTATTTCTCAAGCTGATATTATATTAAAAGATGATGAATCAAGCAATCAATTAGATTCAAGTAATTTTGATTTAAAACCCCCTAAAGAGATAAAATATTTTCTTGATAAATATGTTATCGGTCAAGACCGAGCAAAAAAAGTATTATCAGTGGCTGTTTATAACCATTATAAAAGAATCCTTCAAGATAAGTCAGAAGATGAAATAGATATTCAAAAAAGTAATGTTTTATTGGCTGGACCTACAGGAACTGGGAAGACCTTGTTAGCCCAAACAATTGCAAAATTATTAAATGTTCCAATAGCTATTGTTGACGCTACTGTTTTAACTGAAGCGGGATATGTTGGCGAAGATGTTGAAAGTATTTTAAGTAAGTTATTACAGGCTGCAGATTTTGATGTTAAAAAGGCAGAAAATGGAATTGTTTTTATTGATGAAATAGATAAAATTGCAAGGAAAAGAGACAACCCTTCAATTACTAGAGATGTTTCAGGTGAGGGAGTTCAGCAAGCATTATTAAAACTTCTAGAAGGAACTAAGGTAAATGTTCCGCCAAAAGGGGGAAGAAAACATCCAGATCAAAAATTTATTGAACTGAATACGTCTAATATACTTTTTATAGCCGGAGGAGCTTTTGATGGAATTGAAAAAATTATAAAAACAAGACTGAATCTTCAGTCAATAGGTTTTAAAATGTCAAAAGAATATCAACTTCAAAAAGAAGAGGATAATATTTTAAGATATATTAATCCTCATGATGTTAGAACGTACGGTCTTATCCCTGAAATTATAGGAAGACTTCCTGTATTGAGTTTCTTAAATCCCCTTTCAAAAGATGCTCTTAGAGATATAATGACAGTTCCTAACAATGCTTTAATAAAACAATATGAGAAATTATTTGAAATGGATGGTATAAGTTTTTCTATTACCCCTAGTGCAATAGATTATATAGTTGATAAAGCTATGGAATATAATTTAGGAGCAAGAGGCTTAAGAAATTTATGTGAAGCTATTCTAAATGATGCAATGTTTAATCTTCCTAATACTGGAGTTAAAAATCTTAAAGTAACTAGAGTCTATGCTGATCAAAAGTTACAAATGATAGACATGACATATTTGAAAGCAGTTTCTTAATTTAAAGATTTTAATTCTTCCAAGTAATCTCTAGAATTTGAAAGTCTTGGAATTTTATTTTGTCCTCCTAGTTTATTTTTTAAAGCCAGCCAATCATAAAACAGACCGGGTCTTGCTTTAACAACTTTTGGCATTTTCATAGTTGAATCTTTATATCTTTTTGCCTCATAGTCTGAATTTATATTTTTTAAATTTTTATCAAGACTATTTGTAAAATTATCTAAATCCTTAGGTTCATTGGAAAACTCAATTAACCATTCATGACTACCTTTATCATTTGAACTCATAAATATTGGAGCTGCAGTATAATCTTTAATCCTACAATTATTTGTTTCAGCAGCTTTAGCTAATGCAACTTCTGCATTTTCTATTATTAATTCTTCTCCAAACACATTAATAAAATGTTTCGTTCTCCCTGAAACTATTATCCTATAGGGGTTTAATGAAGTAAACTTAATCGTATCTCCTATTTTATATCTCCATAATCCTGAATTAGTAGTGATTACTAAAGCATAATTTACACCAAGTTCTACCTCGCTTAGGGGGATTATTTTATCTACACTATTAGTTGGAATGAACTCATAAAATATACCATAATCTAGCATAAGTAATAGCTCGGAGGAATAATTTTGATCTTGAATTGCAAAAAAACCTTCAGAAGCATTATATATTTCAAAATATTTGAATTTTTTTGATGGAAACATGTCTTTGAATAACGACCTATAGGGTTCGAAATTTACTCCCCCATGAAAATAAACTTCACTATTTTCCCACACTTCAAGTATATTATCCTTTTTGGATTGATTAAGCACATTATTAAGTAGAACCATCATCCAAGAAGGAACTCCAGCAAAACTCGTTACGTTTTGATTTAATGATTCATTTATTATTGCTTTTACTTTTTTTTCCCACTCAGGAATCAGTGAAGTTTTTTGACTGGGTGTACTGCTTAATTCTGCCCAAAAAGGAAGATTGTCAATTATTATTGCAGATAAATCACCATAATAGCTTTTATTGTTTTCATATATTTCTCTTGATCCGCCTAACCTAAGACATTTCCCTGCTAGAAGTTGAGAGTTTTCATTATTGTTAAAATATAATGATAGCATATCCTTTCCAGCTTTATAATGGCAGTCATCAAGACTTTCATAGCTAATAGGGATAAACTTACTCTTTGCATTAGTAGTTCCACTTGACTTTGCAAACCATTTTATTGGAGTGCTCCAAAAAATATTCTGTTCTCCTTTTCTCATTCTTTCAATAGATTGACTTATATCTTCATAGGAAACAGCATCTAATCTATTGTTAAAATCTTTATAGCTTTTAATGCTTTTAAAATTATATTTTTTCCCAATCTCAGTATCAATATTATATACCAATAGTTTTCTAAGAACCTCTTGTTGAACTTCATTAGGAAATTTTCTAAATAGTTCAATTTGATGAATTCTTTTTTTTAAGAACCAAGAAGCTACCGAATTGAATAAAGGAATTGGCATGGATTATATATATTTATTATAAATAAAAATATAATGTTCTCAGGAGTTTTGCAAAAGATGGTAAGTATTAATTATAACCCTATTAGGTACATTCTAGAGTTTGAATCAAACTTTATATTAATGAATCAGGCTATTAATAAGGAAATTCATATTTCAAAAAAAGGGTATTGTTGTTTGTCATGTAGAGGCAATATTGAGATTTTCGCTAATGGATTTTGTAAAAAATGTTTTTTTGAGTCACCAAAGTCTGGAGATTGGGTTATGAGACCAGAGCTGAGCAAAGCTCATCTAGATCAGGAAGATAGAGATCTTGATTTTGAAAAAGAAATGCAATTACAGCCGCATATTCTATATTTCTCTATCACCAGTGGCCTTAAAGTTGGTGTTACAAGATTAAAGAATATGCAAACTAGATGGATAGATCAAGGTGCTGTTGAGTCAATTATACTCCTTGAATTACCTAATAGATATTTAGCAGGTTTAGCTGAAGTTGAATTGAAAGAAGATTACTCAGATAAAACAAATTGGAGAAAAATGCTAACTAATGAAATTAATAAAGTAAATCTAATAAATGAAAAAAAGAATGCTCTTGATAAATTATCCAATGACTTAAAAAAATATAAATCGGGAAATGATGAGGTATATAAATTTAATTATAATGTCTTGGATTATCCGAAATCTGTTAAATCTAAGAGTCTAAAGAAATCTAATGAAATAAATGGCAAGTTGGTTGGTGTTAAAGGGCAATATTTAATTTTTGAAGACTCGACTGTATTTAATGTTAGATCTAATGAAGGATATGTAGTAGAAATTGGGTTAAAATAATTGTTTTACTTCACTTTCATTAAGAAATCTATACTCACCAACTTTAGTATCAAGTTTAATATCCATAACTCTAATCCTCTTTATTTTGGTTACCCTATACCCAAGAGCATTACACATTCTTCTAATTTGTCTATTTAACCCTTGAGTTAGAACTATTTTAAACTTATTTTCATAAGTTTTTTCAACATAACATTTTTTTGTAAGCTTGCCCATAATTCTTACTCCACTTCTCATTTTTTGAATAAAATCTTTATCAATTCTTTTATTTAGAGTAACTAAATATTCTTTTTCTTTTTTGTTTTCAGCTCTTAATACATTATTGACGATATCACCATTATTAGTTAATAATATTAAACCTTCACTATCCTTGTCTATTCTTCCTATTGTAAACAACCTTTTATTAAAATTTATATAATCTATAATATTGTTTTTTACTTTTTGATTTCCAGTACATTCAATTCCAACGGGTTTATTAAATGCTAGATACACTTTT
>SGZK01000055.1:0-5126 GCA_004214195.1 Flavobacteriales bacterium
AGATTTAAGACTTGAGCATTTAAGAAAAATTGTAGAACCAGAAAAAACAATTCCAACAACTGTTAAAATAGTTGACATTGCAGGATTAGTTAAAGGAGCGAGTAAAGGGGAAGGCTTAGGCAACAAATTTCTTTCTAATATAAGAGAAACAGATGCTATAATTCATGTTTTAAGATGTTTTGAGGATCCTAATATTGTTCATGTTAATGGGAGAGTTGACCCTATTAATGATAAAGAAATAGTTCAATTTGAATTGCAGCTAAAAGATTTAGAGATAGTAAACAAGCGTTTAGAAAAATTAACAAAGACTCTACGATCAGGAAATGATAATTCAAAGAAAGAGATAATAGTCCTGGAAAAAATAAAATATAATTTAGAAAAATCTACTATTAATAAAAATGACTTTACAGATGATGATTATTCAGCTTTTGTTAAACCTCTTGAACTAATTGCATTTAAACCTGTTTTGTACGTTTGTAATGTTAGCGAAAAAGATTTATTTGTTGATAATGAATATGTCAAAAAGGTTAAAGATTTTGCAGCTTCAGAAAATGCTGAAGTTATTATTATATCAGCAAAAATAGAATCAGAGATAAATGAACTAGGTTCATTTGATGAGAAAAAAATATTTTTAGAGGATATTGGTATGAAAGAACCGGGGTCTATTAAACTTATTAGATCTACATATAAGCTACTCAATCTTCATACATTTTTTACTGCAGGTAAAAAAGAGGTTAGAGCATGGACAGCAGGAATTGGGAAAAATGCATATGATGCAGCTGGTCAAATTCACTCTGATTTTCAGAAAGGTTTTATTTGCTCTGAGGTTATCTCTTATAATGATTACATCGATAATGGATCAGAAATAAAATCTAAAGAAGCTGGTAAAATGAGGTTAGAAGGAAAAGATTATATAGTAGAAGATGGAGATATAATGCACTTTAGATTTAACATTTAGTATATTTATAAAATAATGCCTGGAAGCTCAAACTACACTGAAGAAAATATAAAATCGCTTGATTGGAGAGAGCATATAAGACTTAGACCTGGAATGTATATTGGTAAGTCAGGTGATGGATCTTCCCCTGATGATGGAATTTATGTATTACTTAAAGAAGTTATTGATAATTGTATTGATGAATTTATCATGGGTGAAGGTAAAGTTATAGATATAGTAATAAGGGATGGATCTGTTTCAGTTAGAGACTATGGTAGAGGAATTCCATTAGGAAAACTTGTTGAGGTTGTGTCTAAGATGAATACAGGGGGTAAATACGATACAAGAGCATTTAAAAAATCTGTTGGTCTTAATGGAGTTGGCACAAAAGCTGTTAATGCATTGTCTTCAAAATTTAATATATCATCAACTAGAGATGGCAAAACTAAAAATGCAGAATTTGAATTAGGAATTTTAAAAAATAAAAATCTTAATTCAAGTGATCAAAAGAACGGAACTTTTGTTGTTTTTTATCCAGATGAATCAATTTTTAAAAATTATAAGTATAGAATAGAGTATGTAGAGAAAATGATTAAATATTATGTTTTTCTTAATCCAGGACTTACTATAATTATAAATGATAAAAAATTTTTTTCAGACAATGGATTAAAAGATCTTCTAGAGGATCAAGCAAATATCAATGATTTCCTATATCCTATTATTCACTTAAAAGGAAATGATATTGAAGTTGCAATTACTCACAGTAGAACTCAGTATAGCGAAGAATATTATTCTTTTGTTAATGGTCAATATACCGTTCAGGGCGGGACTCATCATTCTGCATTTAGAGAAGCAATTGTTAAAACAATTAGAGACTTTTATAACAAAAACTATGAGTCTTCAGATATAAGAAAATCAATAATCTCAGCAATTAGTATAAAGGTAATGGAACCTATTTTTGAGTCCCAAACTAAAACAAAACTAGGTTCAACAGATATGGGCAAGGGTATGAAATCTGTAAGAGTCTTTATTAATGAGTTTGTCAAAAAGAACTTAGATGATTATTTACATAAAAATCAAGATGTAGCCCAGTTAATCCAAAATAAAATAATTGATGCAGAGAAAGAGAGAAAAGAGCTATCTGGAATTAGAAAATTAGCAAAAGAAAGAGCTAAAAAGGCAAACATGCACAATAAAAAGCTTAGAGATTGTAGAGTTCATTTAAATGAATTAAAAAAGTCAAACAGACTTGAATCAACAATCTTTATCACAGAAGGTGACTCTGCAAGTGGTTCTATAACAAAATCTAGAAATGTTAATACTCAAGCCGTTTTTAGTTTAAAGGGTAAACCTTTAAATAGTTATGGAATGTCAAAGAAAATTGTCTATGAAAATGAAGAGTTAAATTTGCTCCAATCAGCTCTTAATATTGAAGATAGTATTGAAGATTTAAGATACAATAATATTGTTATTGCTACAGATGCAGATGTAGATGGAATGCACATTAGGTTACTAATTATAACTTTCTTTTTACAGTTTTTTCCAGAATTAATTAAAAGCGGACATCTATATATACTTCAGACACCAATATATAGGGTTAGAGATAAACAAAACACATTTTATTGCTACAGTGAAGAAGAAAAAAATAAAATTATTAATAGTTCAAAAATCAATTATGAGATTACAAGGTTTAAAGGTTTAGGTGAAATTTCACCTGATGAATTTAAGAACTTTATTGGTGAAAGTATAAAACTAGACCCAGTTATAGCTGATAATTCAACCACTATCGATGAATTATTAGAGTTTTATATGGGAAAAAATACTCCAGATAGGCAACAATTCATAATTGAAAATCTAAAGGTAGAACTTGATGTTGTTGAATCAATAAAGACCAAAAATGAATAATGATGAAATGACAGGTTTTGATGATTCAGACTCTCTTCTTAAAGTAGGGGGAATGTATAAGGATTGGTTTCTTGATTATGCTTCATATGTAATTTTAGAAAGAGCTATACCTGATTTGTTTGATGGTTTAAAACCAGTTCAAAGAAGAATTCTTCATTCAATGAATACTCTTGAAGATGGAAGGTATAATAAGGTTGCTAACATTGTAGGAACAAGTATGCAATTCCACCCTCACGGTGATGCTAGCATATCTGATGCTATTATTCAATTAGGTCAAAAAGATTTATTAATAGATATGCAGGGAAATTGGGGAAATATATATACAGGTGACAAGGCTGCTGCATCAAGATATATTGAAGCAAGACTTTCAAAATTTGCATTAGAAGTTGTCTTCAATTCAAAGACAACCAAATGGCAGTTATCTTATGATGGCAGGAAGAAAGAACCAATACATTTACCTATAAAGTATCCTCTACTTTTAGCTCAAGGGGCAGAAGGTATTGCTGTTGGTTTATCAACAAAGATTTTACCTCATAATTTTAATGAACTTATAGATTCTAGTATAAAGCATCTTAAAGGGAAAAGATTTAAGTTGTATCCAGATTTTCAAACTGGGGGTGTTGTTGATATAAAAAATTATAATGATGGAAATAGGGGAGGGAGGATTAAAGTTAGAGCTAAACTTGAAAAATTAGACAAGGATTCTATTACTATAAAAGAAATACCTTATGGAACAACAACTGCTTCTTTAATTGAATCAATAATTAAAGCTTCAGAAAAAGGTAAGATTAAATTAAAAAGAATAGAGGATAACACATCTTCAAATGTTGAAATAATAGTTTATTTAACATCTGGATCATCTGTTCCTAAAACTATTGATGCCTTATATGCATTTTCTCAATGTGAAGTTTCTATTTCACCTCTGTCATGTATTATTTCAAATAACAAACCTGAATTTATAGGGGTTAGCGACATATTAAGAACATCAACTGAAAATACTAGAGAGCTTTTAAAAGAAGAGCTTGAAATAGAGTTAGATGAATTAAATAATCAATGGCATAACATTTCATTAGAAAAAATATTTATAGAAAATAGAGTTTATAGAGATATTGAAGATAAAACTTCATGGGAGTCGGTTTTATCAACAATTGAAGAGGGACTTAAACCTTATGTTAAAAAGCTTAAAAAAGAGGTTTCTCTTGAAGATATAAAGAAGTTAACTGAAATACCAATTAAGAAAATTTCAAAATTTGATTTAAATAAAGTAAATGAAAAATTAAAAAACATTAATATAAATATTGATGAGGTTAGAAATAACTTGGATCACATAACAGATTATGCTATCAAGTATTTTGAATATTTAAAAAAGGAATATGGGAAGGAAAGAAAAAGAAAAACCCTAATTCAAGAGTTTGATGATCTAGATAAAAGGAATATATCTATAAAGAATCAAAAACTCTATGTAAATAAAAAAGATGGATTTGTTGGTACTGGCATGAAAAAAGAGGAATATTTATTTGATTGTTCTGACCTAGATGATGTTATTGTTTTTACCAAAGAAGGTTTAATGAAGGTTATTAGAGTTGACAGTAAGGTTTTTATAGGCAAGAGCATTGAAAAGGTTTTACTTTTTAATGAGGAAAACAAAAAATTAGTTTATAATCTAATTTATAGAGATGGTAAGACTGGGACTAGCTATATAAAGAGATTTAAGATCTCTGGAGTTATAAGAGATAAGGATTATTACTTAACTCAAGGTAAGCAAGGCTCTAAACTACACTATTTTAAATATCATAAAGAGGGCGATCCGGCAGATAAGGTAATTTATAAGCTTAGTGATAATAAGTCTACAAAGAATTTAAGAATTAAAGAGTATGAAGTTGATTTTGAGGATTATACGATTAAGGGGAGGGATTCTAAGGGTAATATTCTAAATAAACATACTATTGCAAAGGTTTCTTATAAAGAGAAAAGTACTATCTCATTAGCTTCAAAAGAGGATGTGAATGAAATTGAGGTTACAGATGAAAAACAAATCTCTGAGGATGAACCTCAAACTAAATTGAGCTTTTAGTTGTTAATCCTTGTTACTGTCCCCCTTTGTATAATTATTGGCTCATTTACTGATGAGTATTCAAAATCATATGAATTTTCATAAGTTCTGATTATTTTAATTCTAACAGGTCTTTTTTCTTGATTTGTTTTTGGGTTTATCTTGGTTAAAATAAATTCACAATTATTTACCCAACTAATTGATGAAGAGTCAATTACACTATTAAATTCT
>SGZK01000056.1:0-5107 GCA_004214195.1 Flavobacteriales bacterium
TTATTTTTCATTTAATATTTTTTTAGGTCCATGACCAAGCTCATCATCAATATATATATTTGAAAAACAGTATTGCATTAATTCAACTTTAATAAAATCTGAAATCTTTTTCTTTACATTTTCTGGATAAAGCAAATGTACATTTGAACCTGCATCAAGTGTAAAACAAATAGGAAGTTTTGTCTCAGTTCTAAATTCAGTTATTTTAGATATGACTTTCAAAGTATTCGGCTTTATTAGTATATAGTTTGGATTAGATGTTAGCATTAAAGAATGGATCATTAAAGCTTCGGATTCCGTAATACTTATGAAACCATCTAAATCCCCACTTTTTAATATTTCCTTAAGATTTATAACATTTTTTCTAGCTATTTCATAACGTTGATTTGAAAATGGATTTTTATTCATTAATTCATGACCTTCACTACTAGAAATCTTTTTTTGCCCCGGGTCTATTATTAGAATAGTGTCATTAAATTCTTTAAATATTTCATGGGCTTGATTTGAGATATTTATTCCAAATAAATCATTGCTGTTTTCATAAGCTTTTGACTCTCCCCATATAACAACTGGTCCATATAAACTTCTTGATGCACTTCCAGATCCAATTCTTGCGATGAATGATGACTTTTTAAAAAAATATTCATCAGACATTTCTCTATTATCCATCTTTTCAAAATCAACTAAACAAGCTGATAATGCGGCCATTGATGAAGCTGATGATGCAATACCACTACTATGAGGAAAAGTATTATTAGATTTTATTTCTAAATCATGATTTTTAATAAATGGAAAGAATTTTTCAATTTTATTTAAAAATATTAAAGTTTTTTTTTCAAAAGATTCTTGTTTCTCTCCTTCAAATTCAAAGTGCAAATTTGAAGTTTTATTCTTCTTCGGTGTTAATGAAAGGCTAGTATTTGTTATTGATTTACTTAATGTTAAACTAATTGAAGGATTTTGTGGAATTTGATTTTCTAATTTACCCCAATATTTTACTATGGCTATATTACTTGGAGCGCTCCATTTAACAACACCATTTAATTTAATGTCTTTGGAATAAATAAAATCTTTTTCATTCATTCTATAAAATAAAATTTAGTTTATTTTACTAATATTAGTTCTTTTTGCTTCTTTTTTGCTTCCATCAAAACCTTCTACACCACTAACAGTAGTGTATTTTAATATCTTTTTATTACCAGGATTTAATAGATTATATGCACTGCGACACATTACAGCAGCCTCATGGAATCCACTTAAAATTAAATTGAGTTTTCCAGGATAAGTATTTACATCACCTATTGCAAATATTCCTTTAATATTTGTTTGATAATCAAGACTATTATTAACCTTAATAGCATTATTTTCAATTTCTAAACCCCAATCTTTAATAGGTCCAAGTTTTGGCACTAACCCAAATAGGGGAATAAAATAATCAACTTTGATTTCCTTAGATTTTCCATCAGTATCAATAAAAACTGATTCAAGTTTTGAAGATCCTTTAAGAGAGACAACTTGAGTTGGTGTTAAGACATCAATTAACCCCTTATTCTTTAAATTTTGAACATTTAATATGGATTCGTCTGCTCCTCTAAATCCATTCCTTCTATGAATAAGAATTACCTTTTTAGCAATAGATGACAAAAATACAGTCCAATCTAATGCAGAATCTCCTCCTCCAGCAATTAAGACAATCTTATCTTTATATTTTTCTGGATCTTTAACTAAATAATCGATCCCATTATCTTCAAACTTCTCTAGATTATCCAGTTTGGGTTTCCTTGGAGTAAAAGTTCCAAGACCTCCAGCAATTGCTATAATTTTAGATTCATGCTTTGTTCCCTTATCTGTAGTTACAAGAAAAGACCCTTCATTATTTTTTTCTAATTTGACTGCAGTTTCTCCAAGAGTATAACCTGGATTAAATGGTTTAATTTGTTCTAATAATTTTTTAATTAAATCACCTGCAATAATTTCAGGATAGGCTGGTATGTCATATATTGGTTTTTTTGGGTATAATTCAATGCACTGACCACCAGGCTGAGCTAGAGAGTCTAGTATATGACATTTCATTTTTAATAAACCTGCTTCAAAAACAGAAAATAGTCCAGCGGGTCCTCCTCCTATAATTAAAATATCTGTTTTAATCATTTAGATAATAATTATATTGAGTTTACTTCTTCAATATGAGGTACATGTCTTTTTATTATAGTCTCAACCCCTAATTTAAGTGTCATTTGATTTACTTTACAATCCACGCATGTCCCATGAAGTTTAACGTTGACTATTTTATTGTCAGAAATTGACTCTAAAGAAATATCACCTCCATCTTTTTCTAAAAAAGGTCTTATTTCATCCAATGCTATTAATACTTTTTCTTCTATTTCTTTTGTCATGATTTTTTCTTAACTGCTGAACACCCTACTAAATTAGTAATTTTGACAATCTTAGTAGGGGGTAATTCATTATTTCTTTTAATTAATTCTTCAACAAGAAGCTTAGAGATATCTCTAAATTTATTTTCGATTACTGAATTTTCCTGAAGTGATCCAGGTCTACCAAAATCAGAAGCTTCTCTAAGACTTGTAAATATTGGTATTTCACCTAAAAAATTAATATCTAAATCTTTAGCAAGATATTTTACCCCACTTTCTCCAAAGATAAAATGTTTAATTTCTGGTTTTTCATTTGATGTAAAATATGACATGTTTTCAACTAGACCTAGAATTGGAATATTAATACTCTCTTGTTGATACATCTTAATTCCTCTTCTAACATCAGCTAATGCAACATTTTGTGGTGTACTAACTATTACAGCTCCATTTATTGGAAGAGATTGAACTAGACTAAGATGTATATCTCCAGTACCTGGAGGTAAATCTAAAAACAAGAAATCTAATTCTCCCCAATTAGTATCAAAAATCATTTGATTAAGGGCTTTCGATGCCATCGGACCTCTCCATACAACTGCTTGATCAAGTTTTGTGAAAAAACCTATTGACATTAATTTAATCCCATAACTTTCTACAGGTTCAATTTTTGAAATACCGTCAATTTTGATAGATTTTGGAACATATCCCTCAACATCCAGCATTGTCGGAATAGATGGGCCATATATGTCTGCATCTAATATTCCAACTTTACATCCCATTTTAGCAAGCATTGCAGCAGTATTAACAGTAAAAGTAGATTTTCCAACCCCTCCTTTTGCTGAAGAAATTGCAATAATTGAGTCAACTCCAGATAATTTTTTATTAACCCTCTCAATCTCAGGTTTAGACACTTTTTTAATTTTTGTGTTAAACTTAATTTTTGCTTTACTATTAATTCTTTGATGTATTATGTCAATTATTTCTGCTTCTAACTTTTTCCTAGCTTGAAGTGTTGGATTATCCATAATTAAATCAATATCTACTTCAATATCAAATACCATTATATTTGCTACAACACCAGATTTTATAATATTATCTTTCGAACCTGATGAATATACTTCTTCTAATACCTTAGAAATAGATTTTTTATTCAATTCCATTATTAATAATATCTACAAAGATACTGCTAAGTAGTAATTTAAAATATTATAAGCTTGAAAAATTATTTAGGTTTCCAAAATTTTATTTCAAAATCTTGCACCTGATTATCTATTATGTTTATTCCTTCATTTTCTAGTAACTGTTTCATTAAATCATGACCAAAAAAGTGATGTTTTCCAGTTAGAAGTCCATTTCTATTAACTACCCTATGAGCTGGGATTGATGAATCATTATGCGAAGAATTTAGAGCCCAGCCAACAACTCTAGAACTGGATGGTGAACCAATAAATTTTGCTATTGCTCCATATGTTGTTACCCGACCAAATGGTATTTTTCTTACAACCTTATACACTTTTTTGTAAAAATCATCTTCTAGCATATATTAATTTCAGATAAAATATCTTGATATTATTACCCTTGTAGTCGGTCAAGTGTAAAAGAAAAAGTAGTTCCCCTACCAACTTCACTTTCAACATAAATATTTTCATTATGGGCTTCAATAATATGTTTAACAATTGATAACCCAAGGCCAGAACCTCCTTTTTTTCTAGACCTGGTTGGATCAACTCTATAAAATCTTTCAAATAACCTAGGAAGATGATGTTTTTCAATTCCCTCGCCAGTATCCATAACTCTTATTAAAACCTTCTGGTTTTCTAATTCTTGAATAGCAATCTCAGTTCTGCCACCTTCAAGTCCATATTTCAAGGAGTTAACTAATAAATTGGTTAAAACTTGTAATATTCTTTCTTCATCAGCATTAACATAAACTGGATAGGAATATTCTTTATCAAATACAAGTGATATTCTACTATTCTGTGATTCTATTTCAAGTAAATCAAAAACATTCTGAACTAAATCAACAATATCAAATTTTTTCTTATCAACTATTTTTATACCAGATTCAAATTGAGTTATTAAATCAAGATCTAATACAATATTTATTATTCTATCAACTCCTTTAGCAGCTCTTTTAAGATACTTATCTCTTACATTTTTATCTTTTAATGCACCATCCATTAGAGTTAAGATATAACCCTGAATAGTAAACAAAGGGGTCTTTAGTTCATGAGAAATATTTCCTAAGAATTCCTTCCTATATGTATCCTTATCTTTTAGAACATTTATTTCTGTTGTTCTAGATTGAGTTTTTTTAAGCAGCTCCTGAGATAATTGATCAAAACCCACTTTATCAGATTGAATTTCTGAAAAATAAGATTCGGGTGATATTTCTTCAAGAACTCTATTAATTACATTATTTATATATCTAGTAATCAGTGTATTAATTAGAATAAAAGATAAAATAAAAAATATAATTATAGTAAACTTTTGCTTACCAATGAAGTGTAAAAAATCAAAACTATTGTTAAACTGCAATTCAAAAATTATATAAAGTATGTTTGCCAATATTGTGAAAACTATTGACAATCCTAATGGATACTTATATTTACTCAATTTTCGAAAAAAACTCATTAATCTGGATTAACGAACTTATAACCAACTCCCTTTACTGTCTTAAAGTACTTATCTCCAATTTTTTCTCTTAATTTTCTCATATGAACATCAATTGTTCT
>SGZK01000006.1:0-17260 GCA_004214195.1 Flavobacteriales bacterium
TAAGTCCTATATAGCTGTGCAGAATGAATTAGTAGCTGCATATAATGAACTTAGAGATCGTGAATTTAAAAATAGATATCCAAATGAAGGTTTGACATATTTTGAAGCAGATTTTATTTATAGCGATCCAAGGACAACAGTAACTCAAAAGACGAATTTAAAAGAAAAATTAGACGTAGTTAAAAAATTATATCCTCAAAAGTTATCTGAGGCAGAACCAAGTAAAGTAAATTAAAATGGCAAAATTTAGTAAAAAGAAAAGTGGAGAACTACCAGCTATTTCAACAGCATCACTTCCTGATATTGTTTTTATGTTATTATTCTTTTTTATGGTGGCTACTGTTATGAGAGATAGTACTTTAATGGTTCAAAATACTTTGCCAGCTGCTGATCAAATTCAAAAACTTGATAAAAAAGATAGGGTAATATACATATATGCTGGTAAACCTTCAAGTAGGTATCGAGATACCTATGGTACAGAAGCACGAATTCAATTAAATGATAAGTTTGCAACTATTGATGAGGTTGGAGCATTTATTTTAGCTGAAAGAGCAGCTAAGAGAGAAGAACTTCAAAACGTTTTAACAACCGCACTTAAAGTAGATAGTGATACTAAGATGGGTATAATTAGTGATATTAAGCAAGAATTAAGAAAAGTTAATGCTCTTAAGATAAACTATACAACTAGAGTTGGTGATTATACTCAAAACTTTAATTAATCTAAGGTTAAAACTTTTACTTAATCTTTTTATCTGTCTTTTTTCAGTTCAATATGTTTTTTGTCAAGAAAATAATCAAGAATATAAAGAAGACCAATTTTATTTTGGAGTCAGTTATTTTTTGCAGGTTAAAGAAATACCTGATTTTAAGCAAAATGGATTCTCAGGAAACTTTCAAGTTGGTTTTATAAGAGATATTTCATTAGATAAAAAAAATCAGAAGGCTCTTGGTATAGGAGTTGGATTTGAAAGAAACCAGTTCACATCAAATATTCAACCTTTTCTTAATTCTGATGATCAAGTTGATTATAGGCTTGTTGTAAGTCGTTTTCTTGAATCTAAGAATGAATTAAATTATTCATCAATTGTATTCCCAATTGAATTAAGATGGAGAACTTCTTCTCCAAATAAATATGATTTCTGGAGAATTTATGGAGGTTTAAAGATTAAAAGGAACTATTATATTCATTCAAATCCTTCATATGGACGTTCTTTAACAATAAAAAAACGAAGGGAGTGGACAAATTCGATTTATTTAAACTCTGGGTTTAATACTTGGAATATTTCTTTAGAATATGATTTAAACTCTTTATTTGAAAACAAAAAAACAGATATAGGAGAAGAAATTGATATTAATTTTTTTAAAATAGGTTTGATTTTTTATATTCTATAACTCTTTTCTTAGTCTAGCAACTGGAATATCCATTTGTTCTCTATATTTTGCTATTGTTCTTCTGGCAACTTTATATCCAGAATCTATAAGTCTTTTTGATAATTCAAGATCAGCAAGAGGTTTCTTTTTATTTTCATTATCAATTATTTCTTTTAAGATTTTTTTAATTTCAATAGTTGAAATATCTTCACCTTCAATATTTTTCATACCTTCAGAAAAGTAACTTTTTAGTAGTTTGATACCATAAGGAGTGTCAATATATTTGCTATTTGCAACTCTTGAAATAGTTGAAATATCCATATCTACTTTTTTAGCTATATCTTTAAGAATCATAGGTTTTAGTAGCTTCTCTTCCCCTGTTAAAAAATAATCTTTCTGAAAATCAATTATAGCATTTATTGTTACAAAAAGAGTTTTTTGTCTTTGCTCAATAGCCTCAATAAACCATTTGGCTGAATCTAGTTTTTGTTTAAGGAATTGGATAGCTTCATTTTGACTTTTCTTTTTATTCGGATCATCTTTATAACCCTTAAGCATTTCTTTATAAGAATTTGATAGTTTTAATTCAGGAGAATTTCTTCTGTTTATCTCTACTATAAGATTTCCATCTTCAATAGTTAAAATAAAATCAGGTATTATAGTATTATTTTGAACTTCTGATGATATTGACCCTCCTGGTTTTGGATTTAACTTTGAAATTTCATTAATAGATTCTTTTAACTCTATATCAGAAAGCCCTAGTTTTTCAATAAGTTTCTTATATTTTTTACCCGAGAATAATTCAAACTCATTCTCTATAACTTTTAAGGCATTAAATATTGATTTTTTATTTTTATCTTTTCTATTAAGCTGAAGACTTAAACATTCTTTAAGAGATCTAGCTCCAACTCCAGGAGGATCAAGTTGTTGAATTTTTTTCAAGATTAATTCCACTTTTTCTTTTTTCACAATTAAGTTTTGCGTAAAAGCAAGGTCATCAATTAGGTCATCAATATCTCTTCTAACATATCCGCTTTCATCAATACTTCCAATAATAAAATCTGCAATTGGTTTATCAGCTTCATCAAGTATCAAATTTTTCGCTTGATTATCTATAAATTGATGAAAACTTATTCCTCCAGATACTGGAATTTCTTTATTAGAAGAATCATTAGAGTTATAATAATTTAACTCATATGATGGGGTATCATCATCTGATAGATAAGAGTCGACATCAATTTCATTTTCATTAAAATTTTCTTCTTCATTATCTAATTCATTGTTTGTATCTAAATCCTCTACCCCTCTTTCTAATGCAGGATTTTCTTCAATTTCATTTTTTATCTTTTCCTCAAATTCTAATGTAGATAGTTGAATTAATTTCATAAGCTGTATCTGCTGAGGAGACAGCTTTTGAGAAAGTTTTAATTGGAGTTTCTGATTCAGCATTAATAATTAGTTATTTATAACAAAATTAAAAAAAGAAATTTTATCAATTTTAAAATTAAAAAGAAGCATTTTTTGGTGATCTTGGATATGGTATAACATCTCTTATATTTGACATACCAGTACAAAACTGAACAAATCTTTCAAATCCAAGTCCAAAACCACTATGAGGTACTGAACCATATTCTCTTAATTCCAAATACCACCATAGTTCATCTTCATCTATTCCTTTCTCTTTAATCCTTTTCTTAAGAACTTCAAGTCTTTCTTCTCTTTGGGATCCTCCAATTATTTCGCCAATACCAGGAAATAAAACATCCATAGCTCTAACTGTTTTCTTATCATCATTTAATCTCATGTAGAATGCCTTTATTTTTGATGGATAATCATAGATAATTACTGGAGATTGAAAATGTTTTTCAACAAGATATCTCTCATGTTCACTTTGAAAATCAACACCCCACTTATCAATTAAAAATTTAAACTTCTTTTTTTTGTTTTTATTTGAGGTTTTTAGAATTTCAAATGCGTCTGAATATGAGATTCTTGTAAAATCATTATCAATAACAAATTGAATCTTTTCTATTAAATTTAATTCACTTCTTTCATTTTGTGGTTTTGATTTTTCTTCATCTAAAAGTCTTTCACTTAAAAATTTTAAATCATCTTGACAATTTTTAATAATAAAACGTAAAATATATTTAACAAATGACTCTGACAAATCCATATTGTCTTCTAGATTATAAAAAGCCATTTCAGGTTCTATCATCCAAAATTCAGAAAGATGTCTAGAAGTATTTGAATTCTCAGCTCTAAATGTTGGTCCAAAAGTATAAACATTTCCTAAGCCTAGGGCATATGTTTCAGCTCCAAGTTGACCAGATACAGTTAAGCTTGTTTTCTTTCCAAAAAAATCTTTAGAATAATCTATTTCTCCTTTTTCATTTTTCTCAATATTTTCAAGATTTAGAGTCGAGACCTTAAACATTTCTCCTGCCCCTTCAGCATCACTTGAGGTAATTATAGGTGTATTTACATAATAGAACCCTTGTTCATTAAAAAAACTGTGTATTGCATAAGCTAAATTAGATCTAACTCTCATTACTGAGCTAAATGTAGAAGTCCTAATACGAAGGTGAGCTTGTTCTCTTAAAAATTCAAAACTGTGTTTTTTTGGTTGAATAGGATATTTTTCAGGATTAGATATACCTATAACAGATATATTTTTAACTGCAATTTCAATTTTTTGTCCTGAACCAATACTCTCAACTATTTTCCCAGTTATTATAATTGATGATCCAACGTTTATATTTTTCAGTGTTTCAGAATCTGTAGTTTCAGGATTTATAACACATTGAATATTTTTTTGAGACGATCCATCATTTAATTCTATAAATCGATTTCCTCGAAAAGCTCTAACCCAACCTCCAACACTGATGTCTGATTTTTTAGATTTTGCGGAAAATATTTCTTTTATTTTTGTAAGAGTCATTGATTTTCTATACAGTTAATATATCTTTTTCTTTAGAAGAGAACATATCATCAATCATCTTAATGTATTTGTCAGTTAGTTCTTGAATATCTATCTCATTATTTGATTTTAAATCTTCTGATATTTCCAAAGATTTAATTTTTTGATTAGAATCTTGCCTGATATTTCTTATTGTTACTTTAGCTGAATCAGATTCAGATTTTGCAACCTTAGTTAATTCGATTCTTCTTTCTTCTGTTAATGGAGGGATATTAATTATAATAGATTCTCCATTATTTATAGGATTAAATCCAAGATTTGAGTTAATAATACTTTTTTCTATTTCATCTAGTAAAGGTTTTTCCCATGGTTGAATAGATATGGTTTGATTATTTGGGGTGTTAACATTTGCAACCTGGTTAAGAGGGGTTTGACTCCCGTAGTAGTCTACTGAAATATTTTTTAACATTATAGGATTAGCTTTCCCAGCTCTAATTTTAGATAGCTCACCTTCTAGATGATTAATTGCAGAAATCATATTTTCTTCTGCGTTTTTTATAATATTTAAATTGTCATCCATATTTTTAATTTTATGAGAACACCCTAGTCCCTATTTTTTTACCAGAAACAACTTTTGTTAGATTTCCTTTAATATTTATATCAAAAACAATAATAGGTAATTTATTTTCTTTACTTAATGTAAAAGCTGTTGTATCCATTATTTTAAGACCTTTTTTTATTGTCTCTTCAAATGAGATATCATCAAATTTAATAGCTTCTTTATTCTTTTCGGGATCTACATTATATATACCATCAACTCTTGTGCCCTTGAGGATAACATCTGCATTAATTTCAATAGCTCTTAGAACTGCAGCTGAATCTGTTGTAAAGTAGGGATTACCAGTTCCAGATCCAAAAATTACAACTCTTCCTTTTTCAAGGTGTCTTGTAGCTTTTCGTTTGATAAATGGCTCTGCTATAGACTCCATTTTTATTGCTGTTTGAAGTCTTGTTGGAATATCAATACTCTCAAGTGCATTTTGAAGAGCTAATCCATTAATAACAGTTGCTAACATTCCCATATAATCTGCCTGAACTCTATCAATTCCATTTTGAGCACCTGCTACACCCCTATATATATTTCCACCTCCTATAACAATAGCAATCTCAATTCCAAGGGAGTGGAGCTCTTTTATTTCTTTTGCGTAATCTAAAAGTCTTTCATTATCAATACCATAAGAATTTTTTCCAAGCAATACCTCTCCACTTAATTTTAATAAAATTCTTTTGTATTTCATTTATAGAAGATAACTATTACAAATATAGAAATAATGTTTTGAATGTTTTAAGATATTTCTAATGCATTTTTTAATGAATATTTTCCAATTTTGGTTCTTTTTAATGAATATAGAAAAGCTCCAGATTTTAATGATTTTCCATAATCATTGGCGATTGATCGAATATATGTACCCTTAGAACATTCTATTAAGAACTCTGCATACGGTTGATCATATTTTGTTATTTGAAAATCGTATATTTTAATCTCTCTATCTTTTAATTCAATTGTTTTATTCTCTCTTGCATATTTATAGGATCTTATACCATTTTTTTTAATAGCAGAGAATATTGGAGGCTTTTGCAAGATTTTGCCAGTAAAATTTTTACTTGATTCTATTAACTTATTAATTTCAATATGGTCATACTTATATATTTGATTAACCTTAGTTTCTAGATCATAAGAAGGTGTAGTTTCGCCAAATTTGAATGTCCCTTTATATGTTTTCTTCATATCTTGATAATCAGAAATTTTTTTTGTTTCCTTTCCAGTACAAATCAACAATAATCCCGTAGCTAATGGGTCAAGGGTCCCTGCATGGCCTACTTTAATTTTTTTTAAATTAAAGTTTTTGCAAAGCCTACTTCGAACTTTTTTTACAACATCAAAAGAAGACCATTTGTAAGGTTTATTTATTAGAATAACTTCTCCCTCTAAAATATTTTGAAGATTATAATTTTTTTCTGAAAAAAACATTTTATACTATAGAGTTATTTATTTTTATTAAGTATTGAGTAGATGGAAAATAAAAAACCAATAATAACAATAGTAGGAGCAAGTCTAGTTCTTCTAAAATTATAAATCTCTGGATTAAATTTAGATGGATCATCTGATCCGCCCCCTGACATTAAAAAAAATCCTATTAATAATATAAAAATTGATATTAATAATAGATTGTAGTTTTTTGAATCAAACAAAAATTTTTTATTTCTATTTTTTTTGTTCATAATATTATAATTCCTCGCTTGTCTTTAGATTAAGATATTTCTGAGTTACAAAATATGAGCTTATAACTGATGTTAGTACCCCAAATATCAAAGTGAAAATTAATACAATTATTAAGTCATTAGAATCTTTTAATATTTCCAGTTCTTTAAATCTAATATCAACTTGATAAATTAAAATAGATAATAAAGATATAGAGAATAAGGATGATACTAGTCCTAATTTAAGATAAGTAATGATAAAAGGAAACCTAATAAAGCTTTTAGTTGCACCAACAAGTTGCATAGTTTTTATTATATGTCTCTTTGAGTAAACAGAAAGTTTTATTGAATTATTAATTAAAAGATAGCAAATAATCAAAAAGATTATTCCTAAAGATAGTATCCATATACCAATTTTTTTAAAATTACTGTTTAATAGATCTATTAAAGGTTTATCATATTCTATACTTTCTATAAAATCATAATTATTTTTTAAATTCAGAATAAAATCATCAACATATTTGCTTTCAAATTCCTCACCTTTAAAATTAATATTCAGAGAACTTGATAAAGGGTTAAAGCCCAGAAATGTTGTAAAATCTTCACCTATCTCTTCTGTAAAATTTTCTGCTGCATCTTGCTGAGACATATATTCAATTCTTACTATGTTTTGATTTAAAGTTAAAAGCTTTTCTAACTGTTTGATCTGAATGTCATTAGTATTTTTATCAAAATATACTCCAATTACTACTTGTTCTTTGAAATAGTTCCCAATACTGTTAGTTTTGACAAATATTAGACTTAATAATCCTAGTAAAAACAACACTGAGGATATAATTATGAATATTGAAAAAAGATTACCCCTTAATCTATTTTTGCTGATCTTGTCGTAATTAGTAGATTTCAATTTTTTTATAAAATTAATAAACTATAAATTAATTAACTTTTTTATGTTAATCAAATTAGTTTCTCCTTTTAAACAATAAATGTATTTTTACAAAAAAAAAAGTGAAGTACAGTTTTCTTGAAATAGAAAAAAAATGGCAAAAGTTTTGGAGTGATAATAGAATATATGAGGTTAAAAATTCTAGTACTAAGCCAAAATTCTATGTTTTAGATATGTTTCCATATCCATCTGGAGCAGGTCTTCATGTTGGTCATCCACTAGGTTATATAGCAAGTGATATCTTTGCCAGATACAAAAGACATAAAGGCTATCATGTTTTACACCCTCAGGGGTATGATTCTTTTGGACTACCAGCCGAGCAATATGCTATTACAACTGGTCAACACCCGAAAAAAACTACATCTGATAATATAGAGATATATAGATCTCAACTAGATAGAATGGGTTTTGGTTTTGATTGGAGTAGAGAAATAAGGACATCTGATCCAGAATATTACAAATGGACTCAATGGATTTTTATTCTATTTTTCAATTCATATTACTGTCCATTTGATAATAAAGCAAAAAGTATAGATAATTTAATTGAGTTATTTAAAAGTGAAGGAAACCTAAAATTTAAATCTTTTTTATCATCAGATGATATGATTTTTGATTCTAAGGATTGGAATAATTTTAAAAAGGAATCTAAATCAAAGATATTAATGAGTTACAGACTTGCTTACTTATCAGATGGAGAAGTTAATTGGTGTGAAGAATTAGGAACTGTTCTAGCTAATGATGAAGTTATTAATGGTTTTTCTGAAAGAGGTGGGTTTCTAGTAACAAAAAAAAGGATAAAACATTGGTGTCTTAGAATAAGCAAATATGCTGAAAGACTTTTGTCAGATCTAGAATCAATAGATTGGCCTGAACCTTTAAAAGAAATGCAAAGAAATTGGATTGGGAAATCAAAAGGTGTTTCTGTCAAATTTAAAGTTGATGGGTTGAAAAAAAATATTGAAGTTTTTACTACAAGACCTGATACAATATTTGGCACAACCTTTTTAACTGTTGCACCAGAATATGATTTGTTAAATGAATTAACAACAAAAGAAAATGAAGCAAAAGTTAATGATTATTTAAAATCTATCTCTGGTAAATCTGAACTAGAACGAATTTCTGATATAAAATCTGTTACAGGTGTTTTTACTGGGTCTTATGCAATTCATCCATTTACTTTAGAGAAAATTCCAATATGGGTTTCAGATTATGTTATTGCAAGCTATGGAACAGGTGCTGTAATGGCTGTTCCTTCTGGTGATCAGAGAGATTATGATTTTGCAAATAAGTTTGGTCTAGAAATAAAAAATATATTTAAAGGAATTGATATTTCTAAATCAGCATTTGAAGAAAAATCTAATTTTATTCTAGAAAACTCAGATTTTCTTGATAATCTTTCTTTTTCAGAAGCAATAGACAAGATCATATCAGAAATAGAAAAAAAAGAGATTGGAAAATCAAAAATCCAATATAAGTTAAGAGATGCAATATTTAGTAGGCAAAGATACTGGGGAGAACCAATTCCAATTTACTATATAGATGGTGAGCCTAATACTTTAAATTTATCTGATTTGCCTCTTGAACTTCCTGAAGTAGATAATTTTCTACCAACTAAAAATGGAGATTCGCCATTAGGAAATTCAAAAAAATGGGCCTGGGATATAAGAAATAAAAATGTAGTTCAAAATGATTTAATTGATGAAAAAAATGTATTTCCATTAGAACTGAATACAATGCCAGGTTGGGCAGGTAGTTCATGGTATTTCTATAGATACATGGACTCAAATAATAAAGACTCTTTTGCATCAAAAGATGCAATAGAATATTGGCAACGTATTGATCTTTACCTTGGAGGAAGTGAGCATGCTACTGGACATCTTTTATATTCAAGATTTTATCAAAAATTTTTATTTGACCTAAATATTCTCCCTGTTAATGAATATGCAAGTAAATTGATTAATCAGGGAATGATATTAGGGAACTCATCATTTATTTATAGAGAGAGAGGAACTAATAACTTTTATTCTAAAAATTTAATAAAAAATAAAAAGGTAGATAAAATTAGAATTGATATATCTTATGTAGATATTGAAAATAAATTAGATATAGATAATTTAAAAAATAGTAACAAATCTTTTAGTGATTCTGAATTTTATTCAGAAAATGGAAGTTTTATAGTAGAAAGAGAACATGAGAAAATGTCTAAATCTAAATTTAATGTCGTAAACCCAGATGATATATGTGATCAGTATGGAGCAGATACACTTAGAATGTATGAGATGTTCCTTGGACCAATTGAACAAGCAAAGCCTTGGAGTACAAGAGGTATATCAGGGGTATATTCTTTTTTAAAAAAATTCTGGAATCTATTTTTTTTAAATGGGGAATTCCAGGTATCTAAGGACTCCCCATCAGATGAGTCATTAAAGATTTTGAACCAAACTATAAAGAAGGTTAGTAATGATATAGAAAAGTTTAGTCTGAATACATGCATAAGTAGTTTTATGATATGTATTAACAAACTAAGTGAAGAAAAATGTAATAGTGAATCAGTCTTAAGACCACTATTAATATTAATTTCCCCTTTTGCCCCTCATTTTGCTGAAGAACTGTGGAGTTTAATGGGAAATAAAAAGTCAATTGTTGATGAGCCTTTTCCAACTCATAATGAGAGTATTTTAATAGAATCTCAAAAACTATATCCAGTTTCATTTAATGGAAAGACAAGATTTACAATAAATCTTTCATTAGATTTAAATAATGAAGAAATTGAAGAAATTATTTTAAATGATGATCAAACAAAGAAGTACTTAGACAATAGGAAGCCTAAAAAAATTATTATAGTAAAGGGGAAAATTATTAACATTGTAGTTTGATGGAAAAGTTTAATTATGAAATTATTGGGCTGATTGCAGCAGCTATAACAACATTTGCATGGGTTCCACAAGTTTACAAAATGTATAGTGAAAAAAATGCAGCTGGAGTATCTCTAACCATGGCTTTATTATTTTTTGTTGGTATAACACTTTGGTTTGTATATGGTTATTTAATTGGGAGTATTTCAATTATGATAGCTAATGGAGTAACGCTTATTTTCCAGGCTATGATAATTATTTATAAGTTAAAAGAGTAATAATAATTTTTATTAATCTTCTAATTGTATAATTTTGATAAAAAAATATTATGGACTATTTATTTTATGGATATGACTTAGATTATTATATGATACTAATTCCTATTATTCTTTTGAGTATGATAATTGGTGGGAGGTTAAAATATAAAATGAAAAAATACTCTAAACAAAATCTTTCTTCTGGTATGAGTGGAAAAGAGATTGCTGAGAAGATGCTTAATGATAATGGGATTTATGATGTTAAAGTTATATCTGTCAGAGGACAGTTAACAGACCATTATAATCCATCAAAGAAGACCGTTAATCTTAGTGAGTCAGTATATAATCAAAGAAATGCTGCTGCTGCTGCTGTAGCTGCCCATGAGTGTGGGCATGCAGTTCAACATGCAAAAGGATATGAATGGTTAAAAATGAGATCAATTCTTGTACCATTTGTAGGAATTAGTTCCAATCTTGGTATTTATCTTATTATTGGTGGTATTTTTCTTATGGGAAGCTCACCCCTTTTAGGACAGACTATATTTCAATTAGGTATACTTGGATTTGCTACAGGAACTCTTTTTAGTTTTGTTACTCTTCCTGTAGAGTTTGATGCAAGTAATAGAGCAATTTATTGGCTTGAAAGAAAAAGAATAGTAAATCAAAGAGAGCTGATTGGTGCAAAAGATGCTCTTAAATGGGCTGCAATGACTTATGTTGTGGCTGCTTTAGGTTCTCTGGCTCAACTGATTTATTTTTGGACTAGAATGAGAAGATAAATTATTTATTTATATAATTTTCTATTCCCACTGCCATAGATGGAGAATCATCTGTAGGGACTTCTATATCAACTTTTAAGTTCTTATTTTTTGCAGCTTCAAGAGTAGTTTCCCCATAAACAGCTATAACTGTCTTGTTTTGTTTGAAGTCAGGAAAATTCTTAAATAATGATTCTATACCAGAAGGACTAAAGAATACAAGAACATCATAGGACACATCACTAAGATCGGATAGATCACTTATAACAGTTTTGTATAATTGTACTCTACCCCAAGTTATATCAAATGAATCTAGTGTTTGAACTATTTTTGGATTAAGACTTCCTGATGTTGGAACTAAATACTTTTCATTAATAAATTTTTCAAAAGTACTTTCTAGGTCGTTGAAATTATTGTTCCCTACATATATCTTCCTTTTTCGATATACAACGTACTTTTGTAGATAAAATGCTACTGCTTCAGATTGACAAAAGTATTTAGTCTGATCTGGTACTTTAAATCTCATTTCCTCAGCAATTCTAAAGAAATGATCAACAGCATTTCTACTTGTTAGTATAATATTTTGAAATTTTGAAAAATCTACTTTTTGAGATCTTACTTTTTTTGCTGAAAGCCCTTCTACGTGAATAAAAGGTCTAAAATCTACCTTAATCTTATATTTCCTAATAAGCTTTGAATAAGGTGAATTTTGGTTGGAAGGCTCTGGTTGTGAGATTAAAATAGTCTTTATACCCATGCTTATAAATTAATTAAATTGAGACCTTTAGAATATTTGAATACAACCATATCCAAGGAGCTAATTTGAAGGCACAAAGATACAAAATAAAATAAACAATAATTTTTAGATTACCTCTCCGGATTAAATATAAATAATTGTTTAATTGCGCTGCCATATATATAATTAAACAAATCGAAATCAAAGTTTTTAAGAAAAATGAATTATAGCTAAAGTAATAACTGTTTATGAGAACAATAATAAATGCAAAAAATGCTGCATTAATAGATAAACTATAAATTTTATTAGAAATAAAATTTAAATTATAATCTATATAAACACTGGATATAAATCTAACTAATAAATATCTGGAAATACAAATAATTACTATAGTTACCCATATATTAAATAAATCAACTGGGTTTTTGAAATTTATAAATGAGTCAATAACAAAAGTTATTATAGAAGTAATAAACAAAAACCAATAAAAATTGAATATATTAATATAATTTGATATGCTTAATCCCTTCTCTTCTTCACTAATTCCTGGAAAGAAATTAGTCATTGAATACTTAAATCTGTTAAATAAATGAGTTAATTTTGTAGAGTTTAATATTTTAAGTATAAAAATTGAAATTAGAAATACCAATAAGTAAATACTGTATAAATCTTTGTTTATATAATTTATATAAAAATGCATTTTACAAAATTAATCTTATTCAATGAACAATAAAACTATTGTAATTATTCCAACTTATAATGAAGTAGAAAATATTTCTAGGATCATAGATTTAATAATTTTAGAAAATCAGCATATTGATGTTCTGGTTGTTGATGATAATTCTCCAGACGATACTGCATCACTGGTTGTTCAAAAACAAAACAGCTATCCAGATAGAGTATTTTTGATTAAAAGACTTCATAAAAAAGGCCTTGGAACTGCATATATAGATGGTTTTAAGTGGTCTTTGAAAAATAAATATGATTTTATAATATCCATGGACGCTGACTTTTCTCATAATCCAAATGAATTACCAAAAATGTTAGACAATTTACATGCTGGTGTAGATGTAATGATTGGCTCAAGATACATAAATGGTGTTAGTGTAGTAAATTGGCCAATAGGAAGAATCCTTTTGTCATATTTTGCTCAAATATATGTCAGATTAATTACTAATATGCCAATTAAAGATCCTACTTCTGGTTTTGTTGCTTATAAGGCTAAATGTATTGATTCTCTTGATCTAAATAAGTTTAAATTTATTGGCTATGCATTTCAAATTGAAATGAAATATAAAATTTGGAAGAAAAAGTACAAATTAAAAGAACACCAGATAATTTTCATGAATAGAGAGTTGGGAGAATCAAAATTAGATAAAAAAATTATTTTAGAAGCAGTTTTTGGTGTTTTGAAGCTGAGATTTGATTCTATTTTTAAGAGACTATGAGCAATAAAATTTTAATTAAAAATGCAAGAATAATTAATGAAGGGACTTCATTAATCAAAGATATTTTAATAGAAGGATTAATTATTAGTAAAATTGACACTGAAATTAACGTGTTAAGTTCAGTAAATATAATCAATGCTAAAGGTTTAACTCTTATTCCTGGAATGATTGATGATCAAGTTCATTTTAGAGAACCAGGATTAACTCATAAAGGAGATATTTTTTCAGAATCTAGAGCTGCTGTAGCTGGAGGGGTAACTTCTTTTATTGAAATGCCAAATACTATACCAAATACTACAAATAATTCTGCCTTAAATGAAAAAATAGAAATTGCAAAGTCTAAATCATTTGCAAATTTTTCATTTATGTTTGGTGGAACAAATTATAATTTAGATGATATTCTTAGTGTTGATGACAATAATATTGCAGGGATAAAGCTTTTTCTTGGCTCATCAACTGGAAATATGCTTATAGATAATCATAAAGTTATTGAAGAAATATTTAGAAATACGAAATTGCCAATTTCTGTTCATTGTGAAGATGAATATATAATTAAGAAAAATTTAATTAATTATATTAATAAGTACGGAGATGATATCCCTATAGATCTCCATCCTGAAATTCGAAATGAAGAAGCCTGTTATAAATCATCAAAATTTGCAATTGAATTAGCTAAAAAAACAGATGCAAGATTGAATGTATTTCATATTTCAACTGCAAAAGAACTTGATTTATTCGATAATAAATTACCGTTAAGACAAAAGAAGATTACCTCAGAGGCTTGTGCTCATCATTTGTGGTTTACAGACAAAGATTACAAACTACTTGGAACTAAAATAAAATGGAACCCAGCAATAAAAACTGAAAGAGATAAAAACGAACTATGGAATGCTGTATTAAATGATAAAATTGACATTATTGCATCTGACCATTCCCCTCATACAATTGAAGAGAAAAACAGATTTTATACTAAATCTCCATCTGGCGGACCAATGGTTCAACATTCAATAATTTCTATTTTAACCGAATCAAAAAAATATAATATTGGTATTGAAAAAATTGTAGAAAAAATTTCTCATAATCCTGCAATAGTATTTAATATAAAAAAAAGAGGTTTTATTAAGGAGGGTTATTATGCTGATATAGTATTAATAGATACTAAGAAAGATTATAATGTCACTAAAGATTCATTACTTTATAAATGTAATTGGTCACCCTTTGAAGGTCAGACTTTTGACTCATCAATTATTATGACATTTGTAAATGGTCAAATTGTTTATGATAAAGGTAAGATAGTTTCAGATCCAAAAGGCAAACAATTAATTTTTGATAGATGAGAAATATAATATTTATTTTATTAATTTTATTTGTGCCAATAGGTTGTGAAACATCTAATAAGCCTAATAACCTCATAGGTAAAAAGCAAATGGAAAATATAATTTTTGATATTTTAATATTAAATGGTATTAACACAAATTCTTTAATGAATGAAGTTGAAGTTATTGGCGATGAGTTTATCTTTGAGAGATATTCTATAGATAGTTTACAATTTTATGAGAGTGAAATATATTATTCAAAAAGACCTAGAGATCATTATGAGATTTATTCTAATGTTAAAAAAAGGATAAACAAAGTCATAGATACTCTTTCAATTAATTAATTAATTAATTATGAAAAATTTTATTGATGAGTTAAAGTGGAGAGGAATGTTACAGGATATTATCCCTGGAACTGAGGATCATCTTAATAATAATAAATCACTTGGATATATAGGTTTTGATCCAACATCTGATTCACTTCATGTAGGAAGTTTAGTGCCAATTTTTATTTTAATGCATTTTCAAAAATATGGTCATACCCCTGTTGTTTTATTGGGAGGAGCTACGGGGATGATTGGTGATCCTTCTGGAAAATCAGATGAAAGGAAATTATTAGATAAAGATATTTTAGATTATAATTTTCAAAAGCTTAAAAAACAATTTGAGAAATTTTTAGATTTTGACTCAAAAAAAGAAAATTCAGCAATTTTATTGAATAATTATGATTGGATGAGTAAGTTTTCAATAATTGATTTTTCCAGAAATATAGGGAAACACGTTACTATTAACTATATGATGGCAAAGGATTCAGTTAAAAAAAGAATTGGAAAAGAATCAAACGATGGAATGTCCTTTACTGAGTTTACATATCAATTAATTCAAGGATATGACTTTCTTTATTTATTCCAAAATATGAACTGTACTATTCAAATGGGTGGAAGTGATCAGTGGGGAAATATAACTACAGGGACAGAATTAATTAGAAGAAAAGAAAATAAAAAAGCATTTGCACTGACATGCCCATTAGTTACTAAATCTGATGGTTCAAAATTTGGTAAGTCTGAGAGTGGAAATGTTTGGCTTGATAAAAATAAAACTTCAGCATATAAATTTTATCAATATTGGATAAATGTATCTGATGAAGATGCTCAAAACTATATTAAGATATTTACTTTTTTGACTCAAAAAGAAATAGATGAAATAATTACAGAGCATAATAAAAATAAAGGTTTAAGAGTTTTGCAAAACCATTTAGCAAATACTTTGACTAAGCTTATTCATGGAGAGAAAGAATTAGAAAATGCAGTAAATGCATCTAAAATTTTATTTGGAAAATCTAGTGAAGACGACTTGAGGTCAATTGATTCAGATACAATTATGGAAATTTTTGAAGGAGTCCCTAAATCAAACTTAAGTTTAAAAAAGCTTAATGATGGAATTCAGATAGATATGTTTATTTCAAAGGAGACAAATTTTTTAAAATCTTTGAGTGAAGCCAAAAGAGCGTTGAATGAAAATTCAATTTATGTAAACAAAAATAAAGTTTCAAATAACTTTATAATTAGTGATAAGGATTTAATTAATAAAAAATTCATTCTTCTTCAAAGAGGCAGAAAAAATTATTTCTTGGTTAATGTTAATTAAAAGATTATAGTTTTTCGCTAAATTACTCATAGGTATATGAAAAAATCAGATATTAAAATACTACTTGTTGATGATGAACCAGATATTATTGAAATTTTAAGATATAATCTGACACAAGAAGGATATAATGTTATAGCAGCTAAGGATGGACATTCTGCCATAAAGAAAGCAGAAAAAGAGATTCCTAATTTAATTATCATGGATGTTATGATGCCTAAAATGGATGGAATAGAGGCTTGTGGAATAATCAGACAAAATCCAAAATTTAATGATACAATTATAATGTTTCTAACTGCAAGGGGTGAAGATTATTCTCATGTTGCAGCATATGATGCTGGAGCGGATGACTATGTTACAAAACCTATAAAGCCAAAAGTTTTTATATCTAAAGTAAAGGGTCTTTTAAGAAGGTTGAAAAAAGAAAATAATTTGACATCAATTATAGAGATTGGTAAATTAATAATAGATAGTGATGAGTATAAAGTGAAAGTCTCAGGTCAATCCTTTTCACTCCCAAGAAAAGAATTTGAACTTTTATATCTATTGGCTTCTAAGCCTGAAAAAGTATTCAAAAGAGAAAAAATAATGCAATTTATTTGGGGTTCTGAGGTTGTAGTTGGGGATAGAACAATTGATGTTCATATGAGAAAATTAAGAGAAAAAATTGGAGATAAGTACTTTAAGACAGTAAAGGGAGTTGGTTATAAGTTCGTTAATCCAGATTAATGAGTTTTTTTCGAAAATTGA
>SGZK01000007.1:0-16944 GCA_004214195.1 Flavobacteriales bacterium
TATATATAATATGTAAAGCCCTAAAGAGAATAGGATTAAACATATATCTTTTTTTGTACTATGGTTAAACCTTTTAATAAATTCAATCCATATTACTGGTATCATAAGAAGATTAATTGTTGGTAGGAATACTAAAATTATCCACCATCGTGGTCTTTTTATAATATCTAAAATATTTAGAATGTTATAAAAAGGAATAATTGATGTAAATGTATTTTTTCCTGAAATTTTGAAAAGTTTCCAGCTACTAAGACCTATTAGTAGATTGATAATCAAGAAAAAATATAACCATTCAATAGCATTCATAGCTAATCAATATTAATTTTTAAACTTAATCCAATACTCTGGTTTATATTTATATAATCATTATTTATATATGGTTCAAAAGATAGATCATCACTAACATTGAACTGTAATAGATGTGCACCTACATTTGCATCGATTATATTTAACACGTAAGTTCCGATTAAAAAAATAAACGAAACATCTTTATATCTTCTATGAAATTTCATTCCCTCTATAAGTTTTTCAGTATCAGCTTCAGGGATTATCTCTATGTATTCATCATCAAAATAACCATTAAGCCTTCTTTTGTAGGCTGTTCTATACTTATTTGCTTCTTTTTTATTGTAGTCAAAATAATAAGCTGAAGCCCCAAGACCACCATATATTATTGGAACCATCCAGCTTCTTCTAGAATATACCTGACCTAATCCTGGAATTACTGCAGAATAGAAAGCTGCTTTAGCAGGAGTAAGAGGATCATTCATCAATTTTTCTTTTTTAGTATTTATAGAATCTTTTTCTATCCTTTGAGACTCCATAGTCTGAATGGAAAACAAAATAACAAAAAGAATTAATGATTTTTTCAATTTGAGATTTTCTTTAATATTTCATATAATTTATTAATATCATCAAAGATTGCGCTTAAGCTAATTTTCCCTGAAGTATTTTCTTTTATAGTGACTTTTGAATTAAAAAAAGTTTCAAATTTATTAGTTACATCGATATATATCCTAGAAACATCAGATGATCTTGTTGATTGGTTATTTCCAGACTTTATATTTTTTACTAAACTTTCAGTTTGTCTTACAGATAGTTTTTTAGCTATTATTTTTTCATATAGATCAAGTTGATCTGTTTTGTTTTCTATATTAATTAATGCCCTTCCATGACCCATACTGAGAAACCCATCTCTTATTCCAGATTGAATAATTGGATCTAACTTAAGAAGTCTAATAAAATTGGAGATTGTGGTTCTATCTTTACCAACAATTTTATTCAATTCCTCTTGCGTCATATTAAGTTCATTAATAAGTCTATTATAGGTTAAAGCAATTTCAATAGGATCAAGATCAACTCTTTGGACATTTTCAACAAGTGCCATTTTAAGAGAATCAGTTTCTTCGTCTATTTCCTTAATATAGCAAGGAATTTTTATTAAACCTGCAATTTTTGAAGCTCGAAATCTTCTTTCTCCAGAAATTATTTGGTACAATTTGGAACTAATTTTTCTAACTGTTATAGGTTGAATAATACCTAATTCTTTTATTGAATTAGAAAGGTTCTCTAGTTTACTATTATCTATATTTAATCTTGGCTGGTTTGGATTAATTTCAATTAAGTCTATGTCAATTTCTTCTGATACATTAAAATTTGTTTTAGGTTTGTCGAATGAGATGTTCTCTGAATCAGGATCATTAAGAAGTGCAGATAATCCTCTTCCAAGAACTTTTTTTTGTTTTTTCCCTTTAGACATTTAGTTTTTGTTTTTTTTGAATTATCTCATTAGCGAGTGAAAGGTAATTTTTTGTCCCTTTAGATGTTGCGTCATAACTAATTATGTCTTTCCCAAAACCTGGGGCTTCCCCTAATTTAATATTTCTTTTTATAATAGTTTTGAAAACCATATCTCCAAAATGTTTAACCACCTCATCAACTACTTGATTTGATAACCTTAATCTTGTATCAAACATTGTTAGAAGTAGACCTTCAATGTCTAATTCTTTATTATGTAGTTTTTGTATACTCTTAATCGTGTTAAGTAATTTTCCTAGTCCTTCTAATGCAAAGTATTCACATTGAATAGGCACTATAACTGAGTTAGAAGCTGTCAAAGCATTAATTGTAATTAATCCTAAGGAAGGTGCGCAATCAATAATTATAAAATCATAATTAGCAGAAACTAAATCTAAAGCATATTTTAGTTTATACTCCCTCTTATTTTCATTAATTAACTCTATTTCAATTCCAACTAGATCTATATTTGAAGCTATAATATCTAGATTAGGGGATTTGGAACTTTTAATAACTTTTTTAATAGATTCAGAACCACTAAGTATATCATATAGTCCTTTATGATCTTTATTAAACTCATATCCTAAGCCAGAAGAAGCGTTTCCTTGTGGATCAGCATCTATTAATAGAACTTTTTTCTCTAAAACACCTAAAGAAGCAGCTAGATTAACTGAAGTAGTTGTTTTTCCAACTCCTCCTTTTTGATTAGCTACAGAAATAATCTTACCCATTGCCTAAAGATTTTTAATCATTTTCTTCATACTCTATAATAAAAATCTCTTCATTCTCTTTTTTGAGGTTGTAGTTTTCTCTAGCAAAATGTTCAAGGCTATCAATATTTCTTAGTTTATCAATCAATTCTTTATCTTTCTTGGTTTCTTCAATTAATGCTTGTTTCTTCTTTTCAAGAATATTTATTTCATCATTTAATTCATTGTGAATTTGAAATGAATTTGTATCTAGAAATGTCATCCATATTATAAAAGCAACAGTTATTATTACATATTTAAAATATGGTTTATTAATTATTTCTCTAGTTTTTAAAAAGAGGTTATTCATTATTTTTTTCTACAGTCGAAGAAGACTTATTAGAAGGGATGATCTTAAATATTCCTTTATTTTCAACACTTATATATAAATAACCATCAGGTCCTTCGATAATATTTCTTACTCTGCCTATATTCTCTAAAATCTTCTCTCGTTTAATTACTTTCTCTCCTTCTAGTTCAAGTCTTTCAAGATATTCAAAGCTAAGAGAGCCAACAAATAAACTTCCTTTCCATTCAGGGTATATATTAGATTTGAGCATTACAAAACCTGAGGGTGCTATTGATGGAGTCCAATAATAAATTGGTTGAACTGTACCATCCAAAGAAGTGTTATCTGTGAATTTTGTTCCACTATAATTTATACCATATGAGGCTAAGGGCCATCCATAATTTCTTTTTTCAATAGGATTTTTTGAGCTATCTTCCCCTTTTTCAAATTTTTCAATAATATTTATCTCATCACCACCTCTTGGTCCATGCTCGTTAATCCAAATTTTGATGCCTCTTGGACCAAAAATCATTCCTTGAGGATTTCTATGTCCATAACTCCATATAGCTTTTTTAGCATTTTTAATATCCGAAAATGGATTGTCTGAGGGTATTGATCCATCTAGGTTTATCCTATATATTTTGCCGCCATCTCTTGTTATATCTTGTGGATTCACATCCCTATTTCCTCTATCTCCAATACTAAAATATATATGATTACTATCAATCAAAATTTTACTACCATAGTGCTGACCTTTATTTGTATTTGGACTTGCTTTATATAAAAGTTTTAAGCTGGTAAGATTATAATTACTATAATTAGCTCGATACAAGGCTGTATTAGATCCTTCATCTCCCTCTCCACGCACACTAGCTGTAAAGTATAAGAAATTATTGTTATCAAAATTGTTATCTATGGCTAGATCAAGAAGACCTCCTTGTCCATTATAATGTACTTCAGGAATACCTTTTACAGCAGTTTTTTCTCCATTATTAACATGATATAAAAGTCCATCTCTATTTGAAACAAGAAACTCATTATTATTTATAAAGGTCATTCCCCATGGGATATCAATTCCATCAACTATTTTCTCAATATAGTAGTCAGAATCATCTGATAATTCAATATTTGGGGGGTTTTCTTGTTGAGCACATGCAAGGTTTAGAGATATTATAAAACAACTAATAGTTAGATAAAAATATTTCATATGATTTTTTTATCGAATTTAAAATAAATTAATCAGTCAGTAAAGTTTTTTTTATAACAACTCACTCAAACTAACCTTTTCATAATTATTTCTCGTGTAATTAAAGGTTGCCTCCATTAGATCTCCCATAGATTTACTTTTTTTAAATGCATCATCATTTGTGAATAAAAAGATTTCATTTTTTAATGTTTCAAGATTTTTGTTTGAAGATAAACGATCCTTCTTCATTATTTTAATTAAAGAATCCATCCTGCTTTCTGAAATTATTAATCTTCTAGAAACAGTTGATCTCTCCTCTATTTTATATTGAATGATTGAATCATGTTTAAGTTTTTTCTTGACTAATTCCATTATTTTATGATTCTCTTTAAAAAATTGAGGTCTATAAACAGAAAACTTTCCTTCATAGCACTGTTGGTCAAAATCAATTGCTCTTATTTTATAAATTACTTGGTCAAAATCATGAATTGGAATTACAACATAATTATAGGCTCGCATATCACCTAATAATCTAATCATACACCTTTCATTGAATTTAACATATTCTTTTGCAATTTGAGATTTTTCTAACTCTGAACATTTAGGTAATAAATCTTTAATAAAAATATCTCCTGGAATACCAGCTATGTGCTCTTCAATTAATGCCTTATCGTTAACAAGAAAGTTTAAATTATGTGGCGAGAGCATATGTTCAAATTCTAACCCATAAACTCTTGATGCGTCAGTTTTTTTTACATAGAAGTATACAAAATTATCATTGATTATGTTACGTATTTTAATTCTAAATGGCTTTGAATTCCCAAAAGTGCAATAATCAATAGAATCAATATTTAAATAAGGAATAGATGATCTATTTCCATCGGAATGAAGTATAGTATATATGATTTTTAAGTTATTATCAATTTCTTTTCTATCCGATTCAGAATAAAAAGTTCTCACCCATAGTGTATCATTATCATATTTATCATAAACCGTTATTGAATCCGAAAATCTGAGTAGATCTTCATAAGATAAATCAATATTTACCCACCTATCATGTTTATTTAAAAACTTTGTTAATTCCTTTGAAATCGGGTAAAAAGGTTTCTTCTTTGAGATTAATTTTTTCTCCACATATATATATTATAATCTAAAGATAGAAATAAGTTGGCCATTTTTTATTTATGTAGAGCACTGTATCTTACAGTAGATTATAATTTGAATTAAAGTCGGGGTGGCAGGATTCGAACCTGCGACCTCCGCGTCCCAAACGCGGCGCGATAACCGGGCTACGCTACACCCCGAAAATGATTGCAAATATAGGGTTATTATAATATTCAACAAATCAATAATCAAATAAAGCTATAGAAATTACTTTGGAGACATTACTTTAACATCATTGTATTTAATTTGTCCTCGAATAACTTTTGAGATAGTTGATTTTAATGCGTTAATAATTGGAAGTTTTAATTGAGTCTTAGAATAAACTATACTAATTTCTCTTGCTGGGGTTGGATCATTGAATTTTATCAGATTTTTTTTGTTTATATCTGAAAGAAGTCTAGAGTGTAAGTATGGTAAAATAGTCATCCATGGACCATTATTTGATAAATTAATTAAAGTCTCGAAGTTCCCGCTCTTTAATTCAAATTGCTTATTTAAATCATTAATTGAGCATAAGTTTAATATTTGGTCCCTAAAACAATGACCATCTTCAAGAATAAGTAAGTCAGCATCTTCAAGATCATGGATATCTATAGAATCTTTTCCTGACAATCCATGATGTTTAGGGACATAAGCAATAAAAGGCTCATAGTATAATGGGACTTCTATTATATTCTCATCTTCTAGAGGCGTTGCAGCAATTGCACAGTCTATTTCCCCTTTATTAATTTTTTCAAACATGCTATTAGTTGTATATTCCTCAATCTTAAGATCTACATTTTTGTTTTTCTTAATGAAGCTACTCAAGAATAAGGGAAGTAATGTAGGGCTAACAGTTGGAATTATTCCTACATTAAGAGTTCCGCCAATAATTCCTTTCTCTTCTGATACTATATCATTCATTCTTGAAGATTCTTCAATTATTTTTCTAGCTTGAATTAGAATTTTTTCTCCTACCTCAGTTATTTGAAGTGGTTTTGTTTTCCTGTTAAAAATTGTAACACCAAGTTCTTCTTCAAGTTTCTGAACCTGCATGCTAAGTGTAGGTTGTGTTACAAAACATTTTTCAGAAGCTATAGTAAAATTGCCATGCTCTGCAACTGAAAGTGTGTATTTTAATTGGGTAATAGTCATTATAAGATTTATTTATTGTAAATCAAATCTACATAATAAAGTTTTATTAAAATAATAAATAATTGTTAAAATAAATTACATATCTAGTGAGTATATTAGACATATAATATTTGTTTTGAAGAAAAATATTTTTGGCCAATATCTAATAATTAAAAAACTATTAATTGCATTAATTGGAGCTTTAACTCACAAAACATTTAGTACTAAAAGATTTAATATTCAAGGGACTTCAATATTGAATAAAATATCGAATAACAATGTTTTATTTATTTCTAACCATCATACATATTTTTATGATGTTATTGCAATGCTTCACGTTTTTAATGCATCATTCAATGGTAGGGAAGATTCTGTTAGAAATCTTTCGTATTTATTAAAACCAAAATCTAATATATATTTTATTGCTGCTTTAGAAACCATGAAGACCTCATTGATTACAAAGATTTTAAGTTACACTGGCTCAATATTAATTAAAAGAACTTGGAGAGAAGCTGGAAAAGAAATTAATAGAAATATAAGAGTTGAAGACTTTGATAATATAAAAAAAGCTCTTACTGATGGATGGGTAATAACTTTTCCAAGAGGTACAACTGACAATTCTAAACCTGTTAGATCTGGAACAGCTCATATAATTAAATCAACTAACCCAATTGTTATTCCCATAACTATTAAAGGATTTGATGAGGTGTTTGAAAAAAATAGTCTTAAAATAAAAAATAGGAATAAGTCTTTCTCACTTGAATTTGGGAATCCTTTAAAGTTTAATTATAATGAATCGATAGAATCAATTACAAGTCAGATAGAAAAATTTATTAATTAGACTCTATATTATCAGATGAAATATCCATACAACCTATTCTGATTCCAGCTGCACCAGATGGCTGAGAGATGTAATCATCAGAGCCGTTATGAATTACTATAGACCTGCCTATTAGATCTTTGTCTTTATCAGAACAATTAATACACCATAGATCTGTTTTAAATTTAACCATTCCATGTCCTATGCTATCAACAGAAAAATTACCTATATCTCCAAGATGAAATCCTTCTTCATTTCCCCACTTTCCATGTGGTTGAGATGTTGGATTCCAATGTCCACCCAAACTAAGACCATCAATAGAGCTGCAATCTGCAAATTCGTGAATATGTATAGCACTTTCTCCAGGTTTTAATCCGAACAAATGTGCTTCTAATTCAACAGAGGACTTATTGTTAATATTTTTAGATGTTAACGAAATATATCCAGATATTTTAGAATCATTAAGTTGTTTAACAGATTTTTTAATTTCTATAATAGATTCATTTTTGTTCTGACAACTTATTGTAAAAACTAATATTGATATAAAAAATAATATTGATATGATGGAGAATTTTAAGATATTTGTGTTCATCTTTGCGAATTATAGCACAATTTTATAAAAATAAAAGTTGAAAAGAAAATTTTTAATAATATATATTCTGTTATGTCTTATAACAGGTTGTGGAATTACCTATAAACCATATAATTTTGAAAATAGTCAGGTGATTTCTGAGCCCGACTATTCTGATGAAAACAATTGGGCAGTTCTACCATATAAATATCCTGAAGTTATAAATAATATTCAATATGATAAAATTGAAAAGAAAGCTGATGTGTTCTATATCTATCCAACACTTATAAGTGGTAAAAAAAATAGAGAATGGAATGCTGACATAACAGACAATGATATTAGATCAGATATTTATGAAAGACCAATTAAGCATCAAGCAACTGCATGGATAGATGCAGGGAATCTATATGCACCATTTTATAGGCAAGCGCATATAAGGGTTTTTAATGAAAAATTTAAAGTCGATGGAGAAAAAGCTTTAAAACTTGCATATTCTGATATTAAAAGGTCTTTTACCTATTATCTTGAAAATTATAATAATGGTAAACCATTTATAATTGCTTCTCATAGTCAAGGTACCTTGCATGCAAAAAACTTGATCAAAGAATTTATTGATGAAAAACCATTACAAAAGAAATTAGTAGCTGCTTATTTAATTGGCACAAAAATTAAAGAGGATGAATTTAAAAGTTTAAAAGCAATGACTAGTCCAGATGAAGTTGGTGGGTTTGTTTCTTGGAATACATATAAATACAATACATATCCTAAAAAAGGCAATTATGAAAGATGGTTTAAAAATGCTGTTGTCACAAACCCGATAACATGGAATGAAACATTAGAGTCTAAAAAGAGTGATCACAAAGGGATGTTGTTTGCTCCTGGAAGCTTGTATAAATATTTAGGTCTTTCATTTTTTTTCCCAACAAGTGATGAACTTAAAGTTTATTCAAAAAAAATAAAAGTAAAAGTTATAGATGGATTGCTTTGGTCTACTCCTCCTGATATTCCGGGAAAACTTTTTCTAAGTATGGTAAAAAACTATCATTTTGCTGATATTAATTTATTTTGGAAAGATATAAGTGATAATTCAAAAATAAGAGTCAATAAATGGCTGCAAATGAATAAATAATTTATTAAATTGAGGAAAACAAAATATTAATTATGGCATCAACTAACAAATCAAGGAGAAAGTTTATTAAGAATAGTGCTATTGCTTCATCAATCTTTATTGTTCCTAGAAATGTATTAGGAGGGGTAGGGTACACGTCTCCAAGTGATAAATTAAATATAGCAGGTATTGGTTTACATGGTAAAGGTAATTCAGACATTTTACATGCCAGTGTTGGTGGAAGAGAAGATGTAGTGGCATTATGTGATGTCCATCAGAATGCATACGGAGCACAAATTGCACAAGAAAAGTTTCCAAAAGCAAAATTTTATACAGATTTCAGGGAAATGTTAGAAAAAGAAAATCTAGATGGGGTAACAATTTCTACTCCTGATCATACTCATGCTAATATTTCCAAAGTTGCAATGGAAAAAGGTATACATGTATATGTTCAAAAACCTTTAACACATAATGTTAAAGAGGCAAGAATGTTGACTGAGTTGGCAAGAAAAAAGAAAATTGTTACTCAGATGGGTAATCAAGGAGCTTCAAATCCTGAACAGGTAATGATTCAAAAATGGATTAAAGATGGTAGGATTGGTAAAGTTACTAAAGTTTATACTTGGACAAATAGACCTGTATGGCCTCAAGGAGTAGCTATGCAGAGTCCGGACCCATCTAAAAAACCAGAAGGAATGGATTGGGATTTATGGATTGGACCAGCTGAAAATAATGGTTATACTCCAGGTCTTCATGCATTTGATTGGAGAGGATTTTGGGATTATGGAACCGGAGCTTTGGGAGATATGGGTTGTCACATAATGGATGTGCCAATAAAAGCTTTGGGTCTTTTTGAACCATTTAGTGTTGAAGCAAGTGTTTCAAATTTACCATATGCTAAAGCTTTTACCCCATCACCTTTAATTGAGGAAGCATGTCCATCAAGTTCATATATTACATATAAGTTCAGACCTTCTGAAATTAATGATTCAGAGGTTAAAATGGTATGGATGGATGGTGGTATTCGTCCTTCTCACCCTGATATAATAACAGATACGGATGATATAGGAGCTAATGGCGTTTTAATGATTGGAGAAAATGGATTAATTTGGTGTGATAATTACGGAATCAAAGCAAGACTATACATTAAAGGCCAAGAAGGTGTTGTTGAAACAGGAAAAATATCTGAAATAAACGCTGTAGAGTTTGGACATCAAAATCATTGGATTGATGCAATTAAAGATGGATATGGTAGTGATAAGCATAGAAGTCTTACTTCTAATTTCGATTTTGCAGGGCCATTAACCGAAGTAGTTTTACTTGGAAATGTTGCTATTAGAAGTAGCTTTATTAGAAGGTCTCGTAGAAGCAATGTATTTATTGGTAAAAAACAACTTCTTTATAACAGTAAAGAAATAAGGATAACAAACCTTGATAAAGCAAATCAATTTTTGACTAGAGAATATAGAGAGGGTTGGGAAATTTAAAAGAATAAGATTGAATTAATCTATTTTGAATTGAACTCTTCTATTTTTAGCTCTTTCACTAGGAGGAATATTAGGATATTTTTGTTGGTCTTCACCAAATCCATTAACTTTTAGTCTCATAGGCTCAATCCCATTATTTTCAATCATTAGCTTAACTGAGTTCGCTCTTTTGTCAGATAAAAGCTTATTATACAAAGATTCACCTTCGAAAGATGCGTGACCATTAATTGAAATTTTTATATGCCTGTATTGATTAAGCAGAGTTACTAAATTATCTACTTTCCCAGTTTCTGCAGGTTTAGTTTCAGAACTATCAAAATCAAAATAAATTTCAGTGCTATTTATGAAGTCATTAAAGGAACTTGGAGTCTGTGGGCATCCGGAGAACATAGGATCACCTTTTTCATTTGGGCATAAATCTTCTATATTTGGAACTCCATCACCATCAATATCATCTAGTTTACAACCATTATTACTTTTAGGCCCTTTTTCATTTGGACAATTGTCAATATCATCAGTTATTCCATCGCCATCACTATCAGGACAAGGACCGTTGTTAATACCTGCCATATTAGGGCATGGATCAACTCTGTCTTCAAAGCCATCACCATCACTATCAGGACAACCACTATTTGAATTTATTCCAGGAGCTGTTGGACATTGATCCTTATCATCTGGTATTCCATCACCATCACTATCAGGACAACCATTTAATTCTGCTAAACCAGGGACGTCAGGGCAATGATCTTTTTTGTCTGGGACACCATCACCATCAGAATCACCTTTTCCAAAATTAAATTGAACTCCAACAACATGTTGAAGATGGTTATATGCATTATTCTCAGAAACAGACTTATATGAAATACCTGCATTTAAAGCTATGTTTTTAGATAATTGGAAATTAAGTCCACCTCCAAAGCTAGTATTTGAAAAGGTTCCATCATCACCAAACTTAGAAACTCCACGACCAGCAAAAAGGTAGGGATCAATATCAACTCCAAGTAATTCTGTTTGATTGGAGATATCATATCTAATAATACCATCTAATGAATAATAATATAAATCCCTGTTAGATACTTCCACATTGTTTTCACTGAAATTTAAACCAAGAGAAAAGTTTCCAAAAATATATCTAGAAAGGCTAAGAGTAGGCAAGGATAATTTTGATCCATCTTCATCTTTAACGCTAACAGAGTTAACACCAACATCAAATGACCATGGGTTTTCAGGCGTTTGACTATAAACCAGGCTGAAAACACTAAGACAAAATGTTAAGACTAATGTTAATCGCATTAAAGTATTTTATTTTCAATTTACAAAATAAATAATTATTACCTATGTTTGATTAATTATATTCAGTATAAAAAAAATAAAATAATGGACAAAAAAATTTCGATTTTAGTTATTGGATGCGGAAATATGGGAGCATCTCATGCAATATCTTATGAAAATCATGATGGATTTGAAATATGTGGTCTTGTGTCAAGAGGTGATAGTAAGGTCAATCTTAACAATAAACTAAAATCAGATTATAAGTTATTCCAAGACTATAAAGATGCTATTGATCTAACAAAACCAGATGCTGTTTGTGTTTCAACTTATCCAGATACACATGAAGAGATAAGTCTATATGCTTTAGAAAATGATTGCCATATTTTTCTTGAAAAACCTGTTGCTTCTGATCTGAGAGGTGCTAGAATTATTATTGATACAGCTATAAAAAAAGGGAAAAAAGTTGTTGTTGGTTATATTCTAAGACATCACCCTATTTGGAAAAAATTTATTGTTGAGGCAAAAAAGATGGGTAGACCTCTTGCTATGAGAATGAATTTGAATCAACAAAGTTCAGGTGATACATGGAGTGTTCATAAAAACTTATTGAATTCACTTAGTCCTATTGTTGATTGTGGTGTACACTATCTTGATGTAATGTGTCAAATAACTGAGTCTAAACCTTTAAGTGTTTCTGCAATTGGTGTTAGACTTACAGACGAGATACCAGATGATAATTATAATTATGGACAATTACAAATTAGATTTTCTGATGGATCTGTTGGCTGGTATGAATCTGCATGGGGCCCAATGATAAGTGAAACTGCTTTCTTTGTTAAGGATGTTATTGGTCCGAAAGGATCTGTCTCAATTGTATCAGAAGAAGATATACATTCTTCAGATTCAGATAATATAGAAAATCATACAAGAAATAACTGTCTAAAAATTCATAGTTCTGAACTTGACAGTGAAGGTGAATTTATTTCTCCAAACAAAAAGGTTGTATACGATGAAGATCCTTCTCATCAAGATCTTTGTGATAATGAGCAATCATTTTTTTATGATTCTATAATAAATAATTTTGATTTAAAAGATCACTTGGAAGATTCCTACAAGAGTCTACAAATTGCCCTTGCATGTGATGAAGCTGTTAAGAAGGGTAAAACTATTTTCTTAGATTAAAAAAATCTCTGTTTCAACTCGATTATAATTACAATTGCGAATATTAAAGCTAATGTTCCAATAAAAATATTTCCTACACCCATTTTAAATTTTTTATAAAAATACTATTTTTTTATTAAAATATTTTAATTATGTATCATTTTATAAATGTATTATTTAATTTAATAATATATTATATATAATTGATTAATTATAATAATTATCAAGTATTATTAGTATATATAAAATAATTAATTAAATATATTATCTTTTATATAAAAATATATATGTATATTTGATACATTATAAAAAACTACATATGTTGATACATTATATTCAAGAGTCTGATAAAGCCAAAATTCCTTCTAATTATGATTCTCCTATTTACTATGTTGATAATTGTAGTAGTATTATTCCTTTCTCAAAAAGAGATAAAGGCTCACTTATATTTGGACTAATAGGTCAAAAGAAAATTTCAAAAATAATTGTTGATTCGATATCAATGCTTGGTAGAAATCAAATTGATGTTTTGAATACTATTGATTTCTTAATTATGAATAATGTTTCATTGACATCAAAAGATGAAGGATTAGAAACAATGGATGAATTTGGAAGAGTCAGGTCAGACTCAATACTTCTTCTTAATTTATTAAAATCTCTAGCTAACATGGAATATACTAATCGAAAAGAATCTCAAAGATATGGTGTCTCAAAAGCTAAGGATTTAGGAAGATATAAAGGTGTTGGTGGAAAACAACTTGAGTCTATTGAAGAATTTTTTGAAAAACCAAAGACTGTTAATATTCTAAGACACCTGAGACGTGGAGAAAGTATTCGAAGAACTGCAAAACTTGTTGGTGCATCCACTGGACTTGTTCAAAAAGTAAAAAGATGGTCTATAGATAATAACAAGCTACAGATGTTCTAAAACATAAAGGTTTTGTATATTGTAACACTAAAATAATTATTATGAAAAATTTATTATTAATGACTTTGCTAACTTTATTTGTTTCTTGTTCAACAGGACAACATCCAGATTTTGAAGCAAATGTTGCTAGTGCACAAAAACTTCTTGAACTTCAAGGTACTGAAGCAGATCTTCAAGCTCAACTTGATTTAGTTCATGAAGATGTTCAGTGGAGACCTGCATTTCATGGAGCTGCTGCATTAGATAAAGCTGGATTTGGAGAATATCTTAAAGGATGGCATGATGTAATGGAGGATGTAACATATCAAGGTAATTGGTTACCTGGGGTATTAGCTGAAACAGGTCTTTCTGATGGAAGTGTTAGATCATATGGTCTATGGAAAGGTGTTCACACAGAAACAGGTAAAAGTTGGGAACTAAGTTCTTACCACACTTGGGAATTTAAAGATGGACTTATTATTGCAGGTGGAGATTATTTTGATGCAGGAGGTCTTCTAGGTTCTCTTCAAGCTGATTAATTATCTTTCAAATAATAAAAAGACCTTTTCGTAGAAATATGAAAAGGTTTTTTTATATTCATTAATTATAAAACCAATTTTAAAATTATATATTATGAAAAAATTATTATTAATTTCTTTAGTTACTTTATTTATTTCTTGTTCTACAGGTCAACATCCTGATTATGCTAAGAATTTAGAGATAACTAAAGAATGGTTTGAAGTTTTTGTAACTGAGGATTTTGAGGCTGTATCTGCTTTTTATGCTGATGAGGTTCAATATCAAAGTGCATTTTACGGTGGACCTATAATGAATAGAGAGGAAACTCTTGAGTATTTAAAAGGTTGGCAAGATGCAATGGAAGACATTGCATGGGAAGCTGAGAATTATCTTCCTGGTGCTGATCCTGAAACTGGACTACCTAATGGAAGTGTCAGAACTTATGGACATTGGTCTGGAACAAATACTGCTTCAGGTAAAAGCTTTAGAGGTCTTTGGTATCATTACTTAACATTTGACGAAAATGGTAAGATAATTAATGGTGGTGATTTTGGAGATGCAACTGGGTTAGTAATGGCTGTTGCTCCAGATCAGGAATAGATCTTAATTTAAATTAAATTAACCTTTTCATAGAAATATGGAAAGGTTTTTTTATTAAAAGACTGATCCCATACTACCTCCGTCAACTCTTACAGAGGCTCCGTTAGTAGCAGAAGCTAAAGGACTTGATATATAGACGATTGTAGAAGCAACTTCTTCAACTTTAGCAAATCTTCCTAAAAGAGATGAAGGTCTCACATCTTTAAAAAAATTAGATTCAACTTCTTCTATTGTTTTGTTTTCTCTTTTAGCTGTTTCTTCAAGAAATGTTTTTGAACCTTCTGATAATGTAGAACCTGGGATAATTGTATTAACAGTAACATTTGTGCCTTTAGTAAGTTTAGCTAATCCGCTTGAAAAAACATTAACAGATGCTTTGGAAACACTGTAGCTAAGTAGATCACCTGGAACTAGTGTAGCACATTCTGATGATACAAAAATTATTCTACCCCAATTTTTTTTAATCATCCTTGGCAAAAAATGCTTTGATAGTTTTACGCCTCCTAATAGATTAACTTGAATATGATCTTTCCAATCTTTATCTGTTTCATCATAAAAGTTTTTACCTCTAAAGATCCCAACATTGTTTACTAAAATATCAATATCAGACAATTTTTTAATTAATTCATCAATCTGTTTATCTTCAATAAAATCGGCAGCAATACCTGAAACCTTGGGTGTGTTTAGTTTTTTTAATGCATTTTTAACGCTCTCCTCAGTTCTACCATTTATAATAACTGTAGCACCTTCTTCTAAAAATAATTTTGCAGTTTCAAATCCAATTCCTTTGGATGAACCAGATACAAAAACAGTTTTATTTTTTAGCTTAAGATCCATTATTATGGGATTTAATTAAATATACAAATTATTGAATTATATTTATCGTATGAGTTTTTATGATAGAAGAAGGTTTTTAAAAACTACGGCAATTTCATCTGCATTCCTTACAACTACTAAATTAGATGCTAAAATCCATAGTTCTGAATCAAAAGGAAAATATATGGGTGATTTTATTGCTCCAAGGTTAGATAAAATTAAAATAGCTCTAATTGGAGTTGGATATAGAGGTAAAGGGCATATAGTTAGATTTGGTTCTATCCAAAATACCCAAATTGTTGCCATATCAGATTTACATGAAGTTAATATATCTAAAAGCTTATCTATAATTGATAATCTTAAAACATCTAAAAATCATAAAAATGTTAAGACTTATTGGGGTGATGAGAACAAATGGAAATTAATGTTAAAAGAAACCAATGCAGATATAGTTGTTATATCTACTAATTGGAATAATCATGGAATTATGGCTGTAGAGAGTATGAAGAATGATTTACATGCTTTTGTAGAAGTTCCAATGGCAACATCTATTAAGGAGTTATGGGATATTGTTAATACTTCTGAAAAATATCAAAAACATTGTATGATGATGGAAAATGTTAACTATGGAAGGGAAGAACTTATGTTTCTCAATATATGTAGGAAAGGATTACTTGGAGAATTACTTCATGGAGAAGCAGCATATATTCATGATTTGAGATGGCAGATGTTTGAAGAAGAAATGGGTACGGGATCATGGAGGACACATCAATATGAAAAGAAAAAAGGGAATTTATATCCAACACATGGATTAGGACCTGTTTCTCAATATATGAATCTTTTAAGGACTGAAGATACTTTTAAAACTTTAGTTTCTTTCTCATCTCCATCTGCTGGAAGAAAAATATTCGCTAAAGATAACTTCAATAAAAATCACAAGTGGAATAAACTTAATTTTCAAAATGGGGATATAAATACTTCAATAATTAAGACATATCTTGGAAGGACAATAATGGTTCAATGGGATGAGACTAGTCCAAGACCATATACGCGATTAAATTTAATTCAAGGAACAAAAGGAGCCTTAGCCGGAGGACCAACTAGAGCAGCTTTTGACGGAGGGTTTAAGAATTTTACTAAAGATTCTAAAAAGTGGATTGAAGGTGAGGGAATTCAACATTTATATGAAAAATATGATCATCCTATGTATAAAAGATTAAATGAGCTAACCAAAGATTCGGGACATGGGGGTATGGATGGAATGATGGTATATAGAATTATAGAGTGCCTTAGAAATGGAGAACCATTAGATCAAAATATTTATGAAGGATGTGCATGGAGTTCATTGATTGAGCTTACTTCAAAATCTGCTAATCAAGGAGGGG
>SGZK01000008.1:0-16399 GCA_004214195.1 Flavobacteriales bacterium
TGCAAACCATGGAAGAGAGTTCCACTCAACAGAATTAAATTCACTAATTGTTAGAGGAGTTGATAAAATTAATCCAAATAAAAATGTCCATTTCATAAGTGTAAAAACATTATATTTTTTTGTTAAAGGCTTAATAATTACTAGATATCCTGCAAATGCAGAAGCATTTAAAAGAAAAAGAGAATTTCCAACAGGAATATTTGGTGCATTTATTCCAGTTTTAGCAGAATTAAAAATCAAAAATAGTGCACCTGAAAACCCAATCAATATCCCAGAAAGTTTGATAAATGTTATTTTCTCTTTTAAAAAAATATATGATAGAATTAGTACTATTACAGGAGCTATTGTTATTATAACTCCACTATTGATAGGAGTGGAAAGTTCAAGACCTCTAAAAAATGCGAGCATATTTATACACATACCAAGGATTGAAGCAAGAATTATAATTATGAAGTCTTTTTTATCTACTTTTTCCTTTGGCGTAAAACAACTAATTATCCAAAAAAGTGCCGTTGCCCCAAGAAGCCTTAACATTATAAATCCAAATGAACCAATATATATTGGCATAACTTCTTTAGCTATAGTATGATTTATACCATATATGGTTGTTGCTGCAAATGCTGCTAATAAAGCTAAATATCTAGAGTTCATCAGTTAGAAAATAGATAAGAATTTCACCACACAAAGAAATATCATTTTATTCTAAAAAAAGAGTAAATACTTAAAAATCCAATATCTTTATGGAATGCTATCATTGATTTTACAATGAAAAAGAAAATGAAATTTAATACAAAAACAATTCATGGAGGACAGATATTAGATCCTGCATATAATTCTGTAATGACTCCTATTTATCAGACTTCTACATATGCTCAGTCCTCACCAGGAAAACATAAAGGATATGAATATAGTAGAACGCACAATCCAACAAGAACAAACCTTGAAAATTCTATAGCTTCTTTAGAAAACGGAAAATATGGATTAGCTTTTTCATCTGGATTAGCTGCAATTGATGCGCTTTTAAAAACCTTAAGTCCTGGAGATGAAGTAATTTCTACAAATGATATTTATGGAGGAAGTTATAGGTTATTTAAAACAATATTTCAGAAATATGATATTAAATTTCATTTTGTTAACATGGAGGATTTAAAAAATATTGAAGATAAAATCACAAAAAACACTCGACTTATATGGCTAGAAACACCAACAAATCCAATGATGAATATTATTGATATTAAGTCACTCTCTAAACTCTCAAAAAGAAATAAAATATTACTATGTGTAGACAATACATTTGCAACTCCGTATCTTCAAAGACCATTAGATTTAGGAGCTGATATAATTATGCATTCTGCTACAAAATATATTGCAGGACATAGTGACGTTATCATTGGAACTATTGTAATAAATAATAAAAAACTGCATAATAAATTGTCATTTATACAAAATGCCTCTGGTGCTACCCCTGGCCCTATGGATTCTTTTTTAACCTTACGTGGAATTAAAACCTTGCATATAAGAATGCAAAGACACTCTGAAAATGCAAAAAAGATAGCCCATTATTTAAAGTCAAACTCTAAAATTGGTAAAGTTTATTGGCCTGGCTTTCCCGATCATACAAATCACAAAATTGCAAAAAAGCAAATGAAAGATTTTGGGGGAATTGTATCATTTATCCCAAAAGAATCAAATTTTAAAACTGCAAAAAAGATAGCAGAGAAATTAAAACTATTCACTTTGGCTGAGTCATTAGGTGGTGTTGAAAGTCTATGTTGCCACCCTGCTAGTATGACTCATGCAGCAATATCACCAGAGGATAGAAAAAAATCGGGCCTTGTAGATTCTCTTTTAAGATTAAGTGTAGGAATTGAAGATGTGGATGATTTAATTGATGATTTAAAACAAGCAATAGGGTAGAATAATGGATATTTCAAAAGATAAAAAAATTTACTTTGCTTCAGATAACCACCTTGGAGCTCCTTCTGATAAAGAAAGTCGCATTAGAGAAATGAAATTTATTAAATGGCTTGATAGCATAAAAGAAGATGCTGAAATCATTTTTTTATTAGGAGATTTGTTTGATTTCTGGTTTGAATACAAACACTCTGTTCCCAAAGGTTTTACAAGAACACTTGGAAAGTTAGCCGAATTATCGGATCAGGGAATAAAAATTTACTTTTTTGTTGGTAATCATGATTATTGGATGAATGATTATTTTGAAAAAGAACTAGGTATTAAAGTATTTAAAGAACCTGAAGTTTTTGTTTTTAATTCTAAATCCTTTTTTATTGGACATGGTGATGGATTGGGTCCAGGCGATAAAGGATACAAGAGAATGAAACTTATACTTTCAAATCCTTTCTTTATATGGCTATTCAGGCTTATACATCCCGATATTGGAATTTCTCTTGGGAAGTACTTTTCTCAAAAAAACAAGCTTATTTCTGGAGAAAAGGATCTTAGTTTTAAAGGAGAAGATAATGAATGGCTAATTAGATATTGCAAAAAGAAATTATTCGAGGACCATATTGATTATTTTATCTTTGGCCATAGGCATCTTCCACTAAATCATTCTTTAAAAAATAAATCAAAATATATAAACTTAGGAGATTGGATATCACATTATACTTATGGAGTATTTGATGGAAAAAGTTTTAATTTAAGATCTTTTAATTCAGAAAATGCTTGATTCAAAGAAATCTAATTTTGAAAACACCGTATTAGTTGGAGTTATCAGCTCTAATCAAGATGAATTTAAATTAAATGAGTATCTAGAAGAATTAGAATTTTTAACTAAAACAGCAGGGGGAAAGGTTCTTAAAAAATTTAAACAAAAGATTTTAAGCCCAAATCCTAAATTTTTTATTGGCAAAGGTAAGATTGATGAGATTAAAAATTTTATTAAAAATAATGATGTTTCAATGGTAGTTTTTGATGACGAACTTTCACCAACTCAACAAGTAAATATTGAAATGTTTTTAAAATGTAAAATCCTTGATAGGACAGCATTAATTCTTGATATTTTTGCGCAAAGAGCAAAAACAAGTTATGCTAAAACTCAAGTTGAATTGGCCCAATATGAATATATATTACCTAGGTTAAAAGGATTATGGACGCACCTTGAAAGACAAAGAGGGGGAATTGGAATGAGAGGTCCTGGTGAAACTGAGATTGAAACTGATAGAAGAATAGTTAGAGATAAAATTTCATTATTGAAAAAGAAGCTTTCAGTTATTGATAAGCAAATGCAAGTACAAAGAGGGAATAGGGGTTCATTAGTTAAAGTTGCTTTAGTAGGTTATACAAATGTTGGTAAATCAACAATCATGAACCTAATATCAAAAACGAATGTTTTTGCTGAAGATAAACTTTTTGCAACATTAGACACGACTGTTAGAAAAGTTGTTATTAATACTTTGCCTTTTCTTTTAACAGATACTGTAGGATTTATTAGAAAATTACCTACTCAATTAATTGAGTCATTTAAAAGTACTCTTCAGGAAGTTAAAGATGCAGATATACTTCTTCATGTGGTGGATATATCTCATACTAGTTTTGAAGAACATATAAATTCAGTTGATAAAATATTACATGAGATTAATTGCCACAATAAGTATACTCTCATGGTATTTAATAAAATAGATAATTATAATAATGAAAGTTTTATAGATAAGAGAAAAAGAATTGAGTCTAATGGAGATAATATATCATTAATAAAGTGGAAAAATACTTGGATGAATAAGACTGGAGGTAAAGCCTTATTTATTTCGGCAACAAAGAAACTTAATATAGAAAATTTTAAAAAACAAATTTATCAAATTATAAGACAAGTGGATATGAGTCATTATCCAAAAAATGATTATTTATATCCCGAATATTTTTCAAAGGGATAGTTTTACAATGACTGTAAATAATGATATTTTAACCAATTGTTAACAGAGATAGTTTAAATATTTTTTAAAATTTGTGCTCATTAATCAATTTAAAGATGAAAGATAAAATAGATTTAAGTAAAAAAGATGAAAAAATAAAAGAAGAGAGTGCTTTTATAGATCTTCTTACAATAGAGATAAATAAAAAAATTATTGGTCAGAATAAAATGATTGAGAGACTCTTAATAGGATTATTAGGGAAAGGACATGTTCTTTTAGAGGGAGTCCCTGGATTAGCTAAAACATTAGCCATTAATAGTCTTAGTGATGCAGTAAAGGGAACTTTTCATCGTATACAATTTACTCCTGATTTACTTCCTGCAGATGTAATAGGAACAATGATATATAATATGAAACAGGGAGACTTTTCAATAAGAAAAGGTCCTGTTTTTGCAAATTTTGTTTTGGCTGATGAAATTAATAGAGCACCAGCAAAAGTTCAATCTGCTCTTCTTGAATCTATGCAAGAGAAACAAGTGACTATTGGTGATAAGACTTTTAAACTTTCTGATCCTTTTTTAGTTATGGCTACTCAAAATCCTATTGAACAAGAAGGGACATATCCTTTACCAGAGGCACAGGTAGACAGGTTTATGATTAAGGTTGTTGTGGATTATCCAGAAATTGAAGAAGAACAGAAAATAATTAATTTAAATCTTAGTAAATCTCAAGATAAAATAAAACCCGTAGTATCCACAAAACAAATCTTAACTGCTCAAGAAGCTATCCATGAAGTTTATATGGATGAGAAGATCGAAAAATATATTTTAGATTTAATTTTTTGTACTAGATATCCTGATAAATATAAACTTGAGGAGATTACACCATTAATTTCATTTGGTGCATCTCCTAGAGGAAGTATAAACCTTGCTCTTGCTTCAAAATGTTATGCATTTATTAAACATCGAGGATATGTAATCCCAGAAGATGTTAGAGAGGTAATTTATGATGTTCTTAGGCATAGAATAGGACTGACTTATGAAGCTGAGGCAGAAAATGTTTCCACAGAAGATTTAATTACAAAGATTATAAATACCATAGAGGTCCCATAATAGAATTTATGGATACAAAAGAACTACTTAAGAAAGTAAGAAAAATTGAAATCAAGAGTAGGCGCTTAAGTGACAACCTTTTTGGTGGGGAGTATTTAAGTACCTTCAAAGGGAGAGGTATGACTTTTAGTGAAGTCAGAAAGTATGAGTTTGGAGACGACATTAGATCAATCGATTGGAATGTAACTGCAAGATACAATGAACCATTTATAAAAATTTTTGAAGAAGAAAGAGAATTAACAGTAATGCTAATTGTTGATGTTAGTGGTTCAGAAGCATTTGCAACAAAGAATAAATTAAAAAAAGAAATAATTACTGAAATAGCAGCAACACTTGCTTTTTCTGCTTTAAAAAATAATGATAAGGTTGGCGCAATACTATTCTCTGATAAAGTAGAACTATTTATCCCCCCTAATAAAGGAAAATCGCATATTTTAAGAATTATTAGAGAGCTGATTGAATTTACACCAAATAGTATAAAAACTAATATTGACTCATCTTTAAGATTTCTTTTAAATGTAATCCAAAAACAAGCAATTGTCTTTTTGCTATCGGATTTTATTGATGAAAATTATGACAAATCACTAAAACTTGCATCTAAGAAATTTGATCTGACAGGGATTAGAATTTATGATATAAAAGAAACTGAAATACAAAAAATAGGAATAGTCCCAATTATTGATGCTGAATCAGGTAAACTGGAATGGGTTGATACTAATTCTAAAAAGGTAAGACAGAATTATAAAACTAATTATGAAAGAAATATTAAGCAATTTCATAGTTTATTTAAAAAAAATGGAGCTGGTGTAATTGATTGTAGAGTTGATGAGAGCTATGTTAAAAAACTTTTAGGATATTTTAAATTAAGAGCATAGTGAAAAAAATAATTTTCATATTAACCCTTAACTCTGCAGTTGTATTTGGTCAATCAGCAAACTTTGATACTAGTATTAAGATAAATACTCAGGTTGATTCAACAAGTTTTAAAATTGGAGAGAAAATAGATTATTATATCAGAATATCTGTTGACAATAATTATAATATAAAATTTTCTGAAAAACCTAATTTTTTGCCTTTTGAGATTTTAGAGTCTTTCAAAACAGATACAATAAATGATACAGATAAATTTTCAATTGTACAGAAATATTCTTTAATTAATTTTGAGCCTGGTGAATTTTGGATTCCTCCTCAAAGAATATTATTTGATAATTCAATTAAGTATTCTGATTCGTTACTTGTTGTTATTAATGATGTTGAAGTTGATACGATTAAACAGAATTTATATAATATTAAACCAATTATACCAGTTAGAAGAAATTATACCAATGTTCTAACATTTATATCTATCCTGTTATTTATATTATTTATTATCTGGTATTATATGATTTATAGATTAAAGGGGAATGGAGAGAATACTTTTAATGAAAATGAATCATACTATGAAATTGCAGCAAAAAAAATTAATCAGCTAAAGACCATAACACCTAAAAATCAAAATGAGTTTAAAGAATTTTATACTAATTTGGTAGATTCTTTAAGAGAGTATCTTGAATTCCAATTTCAAATCCCTGCACTTGAAAGTACATCTAGTGAACTCCTTATAAGGATTAAAGTATTTACAAATAATAAGAAATATAAAATTGCAAATAAAAATTTTAAAGATCTTGAAAAGTTATTTTCAAAGTCAGATTTAATTAAATTTGCAAAGTCTTTACCTTCAAAAAACGAATTATCGATTGATATCAAAACTATTTCTAGTTTTATAGAAAAAGTTAATGATTTATATATCAAAGAACTTGAGTTAGAAATTGAATCTCAGGATCTTAGTGGTTCTAATAAAGAACCAAAAAATACCTTTCAATTTAAAAAAGTAGCCTATTTATTTATTGGTTCAATTTTATCAATTCTATTATTCTCATTTCTAATTTTTGGATACTATCCAGTAAGGGATACACTATTGTTTCACCCAACAAGAAAATTATATAAGAAAAACTGGTATTCAAGTCAATATGGATCTCCTCCAGTTGAGATTATAACACCTGAAATATTGTTTAGATCAGAAGATACTTTAGGAATAACCAAATTTAATTTTGGAGATTTTGGGGATTCATTTTTTATTGAATTAAAATTTGTTGATGTAATAAAAGGGAAACAGGTTTCGGATTTAAATACACTATTAAATAATTCTCTTGAAAAATTACAAGGGTTAGGGGCAAAAAACATTTTAATGAATGATGAAACATTTACAATCAAATCTGGGGATACGGGCTATAAGTTTTTTGGAAGTCTTGATTTTAGCGAAAACAATAGTCTTATAAGGTCAAGTTTTACATCTATTGTTTTCCCCTATGATCAAGTCACTATATCTATAACTATTATATCTGTTAAAGAAGATAGGTACTTAGATAAAGTAGAAGAAAGAATCTTGGAAAGTTTAAATATAATTAAAGAACTATGATGTTTACAGATTTTTATTTTGCAAATCCTAGATATCTATTATTGTTAATATTAGTTCCAATTATAGTTTATTATTTAGTTATTATTTCAAAGCAACTTCAAGCTACTCTTAAATTTCCATCAACAGATGTACTTAAAAAAAATAGAACGAATTTTACCAAGATAAGACCAATTATATATGTTTTTAGGCTATTGGCAATTATTTTAATTATTATTTCTTTAGCTAGACCTCAAACTAAAGAAACATCAACTAGAATAAAAACAACTAGAGGAATCGATATTGTTATGGTTATTGATATTTCATCTAGTATGTTAGCAAAAGATCTAAAACCAAATAGACTCTCTGCATTAAAGAATGTTGCAGCAAATTTTGTAGATAATAGACCTAACGATAGAATAGGTCTTGTTGTATATGCTGCAGAAAGTTATACTAAAACACCTGTAACTAGTGATAAAAATATAATTAAACAAGTGCTTTCTGAGATTAATTATGACCCTATTCTAGAAGATGGGACAGCAATTGGCATGGGATTATCTACTGCTGTTAATAGATTAAAAGGTAGTGTAGCAAAAAGTAAGGTAATAATCCTGTTAACTGATGGAGTCAATAATTCAGGTTTTATTGATCCAAGAATTGCGGCAGAATTAGCTGCAGAGTATGAAATAAAAACTTATACAATAGGTATAGGAAGCAATGGAAGAGCTCTTGCACCTGTTTCTATTTTACCAAATGGAAATTTTCAATTTAGCTTAACTAATGTAGAAATAGATGAAGATTTATTAAGGAATATTTCTGAGAGAACATCTGGTAAATATTTCAGAGCTACAGACAATCTAGAACTTGCAAATATCTATGAAGAGATAAACAAATTAGAAAAAACTGAAATAAACGAAACAGTTTATACAAATTATAATGAGAAATATCGATTATATTCTATTATAGCTCTTATTTTTTTATCAATTGAATTTATATCAAGAAAAACTATATACAAAAGCTTTATTTAATTATGTATCAATTAGATTCTCCATATTATTTATATCTGTTAATAATCATTCCGATTTTATTAATGATTAATATTATTTATATGGTTTGGAGAAAAAAAACTCAAGAAAATTTTTCTTCAAAAGAATTATTAGAAAAATTAAGTCCAAATCGTTCAAATTTTAAGATAAAATTAAAAATGCTTTTTGAGATATTGGCCATTTTTTTACTTATAATAGCTCTTGTAAATCCTAAAATTGGGACTGAATTAAAAACTGTAAAAAGAGAAGGAGTAGATATAGTATTTGCTTTGGATATATCTAAGAGTATGTTAGCAGAAGATGTTGCTCCAAATAGACTTCAAAAATCGAAACGTTTAATTTCTGAGATTATTAATACTTTAGGTAGTGATAGGGTAGGAATTTTAGTTTATGCTGAACAAGCTGTACCTCAAGTCCCTTTAACAACAGATTTTGCATCAGTAAAAAACTTTTTACAGATGATAGATACAGATATTTTATCATCACAAGGAACATCTATTGATTCAGCTTTAAATCTTTCAATAAATTATTTTGATAATAATTCTGATACAAATAGGGTATTAATTATGCTTTCTGACGGAGAAGATCATGATGATATTTCTCAAAAAATCGCACAGTCAATCCCTGATGAAGGAATCAATCTATTAACAATTGGAATAGGAGATGATAATGGCTCAACTATACCACTTAGAATCAATGGAGTAATTGATTCATACAAAAAGGATAATAATGGTCAAGTTGTTATAACAAAGAGAAATTCAGAAATTTTACAGAAATTAGCTAAAGTTTCTAATGGCATATATCTTGATGGTAATGATACAGAGATGGTTCTGGATAATATAAAAAACAAACTGAATGAAATTGATAAGACTGAATTTGAAACAAATAAATTTGTAGACTATAGGCAAAGGTTCCAATTTTTTCTTTCACTTTCTTTATTTTTTCTTATAGCTGACGTATTTTTATTTGAAACTAAGACAAAATGGATACAAAAATTAAATTTATTTAATGAAAAGTAAAATTTTAAAATATATAATATGTTCCTTTCTGGCAATCTCAGGATTATACTCACAGAGTACAAGAGATAATAACACATTTAAGGGAAATAAAAACGTAATTAGTAAGAAGTATAATAAAGCTGAAGTAAATTATAGAAAGTCGCTTTCCAAATCTGAAAAAGAAACTAAAGCATCTCATAATTTAGGAAATGTTTTATTTGAGAATAATAATTATGATGAAGCAATACAAGAATATTTTAAAACACAAAAAAACTCAGAGATTGATCTAGAGAAGCATTCTGCATTTCACAATCTTGGAAATTCATACATGAAAAAAAAGGATTATGCTCAAGCAGTTGATTCTTATAAAAATGCATTGAGAAATAATCCTGAAGATGATGAGACCAGATATAATTATGCTATTGCAAAAAAGTTTCTTGAAGGAGATAAAAGGAATAAATCACAAAACAATAATAAAGATTCTGAAGAATCAAAAGAGGATAAATCAGAAGAAAAGGATAATAATAAAGAAAAAGAAAACAATAACGAAGAGAAACAAGAGTCAGAAAATCAAAAACCAAACGATCAAAAGGATCAAAAAGAAAAAGGAGGAGGCTTATCAAAACAGCAAATGGAAAATTTGTTAGAAGCAATAAACAATATTGAAAACGATGTAAATAAAAAAGTAAATGCAAATAAGAAGAAGGTAAAAACGTCTAAAAAGTCAGAAAAGGATTGGTGAAAAAATTATTTAAACATATATGTCTTTATGCTCTATTACTTAATAGTAGTTTAATTATTGCCCAAGTTAATTTTGAAGCAACGGTTAGTAAAAATAAATTGGGACTTAATGAAAGGTTAAGAATAGATTTTGTAATGAATGAGAATGGTGATAATTTCACACCTCCAAATTTTGAAAATTTCCAAATAATAGGTGGCCCGAACCAATCAATAAAGACTTCATATGTTAATGGTGAGCAAAACTTCTCAAAAACTTATTCATATTTTTTGAAACCTTTAAAAAAAGGAAAGATAGTTATATATCAAGCCACTGTTACAATTGATGGACAGGAATATAAATCACTACCTGTTGAGGTTAATGTGACTAATTCAGTAAAAGGGGCTAATTCAAATTCTGATGAAAATTATTTTGATGATGATAATATTGAGCTAATTGCTACTGTTTCAAAAAGTTCTCCATATATTAATGAACCGATAACTATTGTATATAAACTATACTATAAAAGTCCTATAAATGTTTCAGATGCGAGAGAATCAGAATCGCCAAAATATAAAGATTTCTGGAGTCAAATCATTAAAATTCCTCAATTAAAAGTTGAAAGAGGAACTTATAAAGGTCAAATTTATAATGTTGTTGACTGGAGAAAAGTGGTTTTGTACCCACAAAGAGATGGTAATCTTGAAATTAGTCCTTTATCTTTAAATTTAGTTCTAGATTTTCCTACAAATAGAAGAGATTTCTTTGGTAATATAATATATGACCAAGCTTCTAAGCTTATTACTACTGGTAGTAAAATTATTACAGTTAGAAAATTGCCAGATAATGGACAACCAAAAAATTTTTCTGGTGCAGTAGGACAATTCGAATTAGATATAATACTTAACAAGAATTCATTAAAAGCCTCTGAATCCTTTCAAGCTAAAGTTAAAGTTACGGGTAAAGGAAACCTTAAACTATTTGATTTACCTAATTTAATGGTTCCTGCCTCAATGGAGCTTTATGAACCTGAGAGAAAAGAAAATATAAAAACTAATTTGTCAGGAATGTCTGGAACAATTGAGAATATATATACTATTGTGCCTAAATATCAAGGAAAATTTCCTATACAAGAGTTAGAATTTTCATATTTTGATCCAGAAGAAAATAGATATAAAACTTTAAAATCTCAAAAGTTGAATATTGATGTTTTTGAAGGACCAACTTTATCTTCAAATAATAATGAAAATATAGTATTGCCTGTTGGTGAGTCTTTTAAGTTCATAAAAAAAGAAAACAATTTTACAAGAATTAATAAAGAACAATTCTCCAATACAAGCACTTTTTATATTCTTTTATCAATTCCGTTATTATCTCTTTTATCTTTTATAATTTTTTATAGTCTTCCGAAAAGAAGGGAATTAAATGATTATGAAAAGATAAAAAAGGTATATAAGCAAATTAAAATAAATCTAAATAATGCTGAAAAATCAATAGGAAATAAAGATAAATTTTATGATTTAGTTGAAAAGGCCATTTATCATTGTTTAAAAGCAAGATTTTCTATTGAAACTAATAAGTTGAATAAGAACTCTATTAAAAATCAAATGATTTTGGATGGTATTTCTGTTGATAAGATAGAAATAATTTTGAAATTGGTTGAAAGTTGTGAAAGAGCACGATATTCTAATTCGTCAGATCATGAGATGACTAATGATCTTAATACTGCACGTAAAATATTTGATGAAATATTAAAAAAATAACAAATGGGGTTAAATATAATTTACATATTATTTTATTTTTCTGTTTTTTTTCAATCTAATGATCAAATATTTGAATCAGCAAATAATTATTATAGTAACGGAGATTATAATAGCGCAATCAATCTTTATCTTCAAATTATTGATTCAGGATATGAAAGCCATTCTCTTTATTTCAATCTAGGGAATTCATTTTATAAATTAAATAATATAGCTGAAAGTAATTATTATTTTGAGATGGCAAAAAAGTTATCTCCAAATGATTCAGATACCAGTATTAACTTATCTTTTGCGCAAAATATGAGAATTGATAAAATTGAGAAACTTCCAATTTCTCAACTTGAAAGCATTCGTGATTCAATAATAAAGTTATTTTCAGTAAACACTTGGAAAATAATTTTTCTAATATTTATTTGGCTGCTCTGTATATCTATAATTTTATACATATACTATGCTGATCCTTTTAAGAAGAAACTTTTTTTTAATATTTCAATTGCATTAGTTATACTCTCTTCTTTGATATATTGGATTAGTTATGAAAAAGAAATAGATACTGAGAAAGTTTATGGAATAGTTTATCCTAAAGAAATTGAAGTTTGGAGTGAACCCAATAAATTATCTGAACTTAAATTTTTGTTGCATGAAGGAACCAGAGTTGAATTGATAGATAAAGTTCAAGATTGGTTAAATATTAGACTTGAGAATGGAACAACTGGTTGGCTATATTCGGAGTCCATAAAATCCATTAAGTAAATTTTTGTAAAAACACTTCATCCTCATTCTCGATTACATTAAAAATAATTTCAGATAAATCAAGTAAAAAACCATACATAAAAGAGTTGCTTATTACATTAATATTAGAAAACTCTATAGAATGAATAATCCATACAAAAACAACAAATAATAAGGACCATTTAATTAAACCAAAAATACCACCAAAGACACTATTAAATAATCCGAGATTAACAACTTTGATAAATTTTGTTACAGATTTTGCAAACAGGGTAACTAAACTGTAGATAATAAAAAAGCTTATTAAAAAAACAAATATTTTTAATAAACTGAAATTAATATTAAAAGAATTATATAAAAAATTTGAGATTAAATCATCAAAATTTATTGCTATTGAAAATCCTAGAAAAATAGCCAACAAACTTGATATTTCAACTATTAAACCTTTAGAGAAACCTCTAAAAGATCCATAAGCAATTAAGCTAATTGAAATTAAATCAAATAAATTCATTAAACTTGAATTATATTTGCAATATACATAACCTTAATCTTAGACATAAAATATTAAGAGATTATTTAAATGTAATTTGTCAACACTATAATAAAATGAAGAAAGAGTTACTTAATCACTTTGACTATATAAAAAAATTCAATTCTGATCAAATTGATAAGATAGAGGATTTTAAAATAAAATATCTAGGGAGAAAAGGGATAATTAATGATTTGTTTTCAAAGTTTAAAGATGTTCCAGCAGAAGATAAGAGAGAAATTGGATTAAAGATAAATGAATTAAAGAATTCAGTTCAAAACAAATATGATGATTTAATTAATAAAACTGAAAGTAATCAAAGGATAGTGTCAAATGAAGATATATCTAGGCCTGGTTTCCCAATTAGTTCTGGATCATTGCATCCCATAACAATTATTAAAAATAAAATTATTGACATTTTTTCTCAAGTAGGATTTGATTTATCTGATGGCCCTGAAATAGAAGATGATTGGCATAATTTTACTGCCTTAAATCTTCCAAAAAACCATCCTGCTAGAGATATGCAAGACACATTTTTTATTCAAACCAACCCAGATATTTTACTTAGAACTCATACTTCATCTGTTCAAGTAAGGTATATGGAAAACAATGCCCCTCCTATCAATATAATCTCACCTGGAAGAGTATATAGAAACGAGGCTATCTCTGCAAGGTCACATTGTCTTTTTCATCAGGTAGAAGGAATAGTAGTTGATGAGAATATTTCTTTTGCAGATCTCAAGCAAATGATCTTATATTTTACAAAAGCAATGTTTGGGAAATCTAAATTGAGATTTAGACCATCTTTTTTCCCTTTTACTGAACCAAGTGCAGAAGTAGATATCTACTGGGGATTAGAATCAGAGACAGATTATAGACTAACTAAAGGAACTGGTTGGTTAGAAATTATGGGTTGTGGAATGGTAGATCCAAAAGTTCTAGAGAATTGTAATATAGATCCAGAAAAATACTCAGGTTATGCATTTGGACTTGGAATAGAAAGGATTGCAATGTTAATCTATGAGATACCAGACATTAGATTATTTTTTGAAAATGATGTCAGGTTTTTAGAACAATTTAAATCTTAATTTTTTAAATCAAATTTGATTCCCTGAGCTAGAGGAAGTTCTGGAGAAAAGTTGATTGTATTTGTTTGTCTTCTCATGTAGACTTTCCATGCATCCGATCCACTTTCTCTACCACCTCCTGTTTCTTTTTCTCCTCCAAATGCACCTCCAATTTCTGCTCCGGATGTTCCTATATTTACATTTGCAATTCCACAGTCACTCCCCCAATGAGATAAAAAACATTCAGCATCTTGTAGATTATTTGTCATAATTGCTGAGGACAATCCTTGTTTAACTTCATTTTGTATTTCAATTGCAGATTCAACGTCGCCTGAATATTTAATTAAATACAAAATTGGAGCAAATGTTTCTTCTTGAACAATTTTTTTTGAATGATCAATTTCAGCAATTACAGGTTTTACATAACAACCACTATTATATTTTTCACCATTTAAAACACCACCTGGAACTAGAAAACTTCCTCCTTGTTCTTCTATCATATTTAATGCATTTAAATAATTTTCAACAGCGTCTTTATCAATTAAAGGACCAACATGGTTCTCAGAATTAAGTGGATCACCTATTCTAATTTGTTCATATGCTTCTTTTAGCGAACTCTTAACTTTATCATAAATTGTTTCATGAACAATTAGTCTTCGTGTAGAGGTACACCTTTGACCACAAGTTCCAACTGCTCCAAAAACAGTCCCCATCAACATCATTTTTAGATCTGCATCTGGAGTAACAATTATTGCATTATTCCCCCCTAATTCTAGTAATGTTTTTCCTAATCTAGATCCAACCTTTTCTGCAACTTTCTTTCCCATTCTAGTAGATCCAGTTGCAGAAACTAGAGGTATTCTGGTATCAGAAGATAATAACTCACCTATTTTATAGTCACCATTTATAAGAGATGAAACTCCCTCAGGAATATTATTTTCTTCTAGTACATCTGATATTAATCTTTGACATATTATACTACATAGTGGAGTTTTTTCACTAGGTTTCCAAACAGTAACATTCCCACAAACCCAAGCAAGTGCAACATTCCAGCTCCAAACTGCAACGGGAAAATTAAATGCTGAGATAATACCAACAATCCCAAGTGGATGATATTGTTCATACATTCTATGTTCAGGCCTTTCAGAATGCATTGTAAGCCCATGAAGTTGTCTAGATAATCCAACCGCAAAATCACAGATATCAATCATTTCTTGAACTTCTCCAAGTCCCTCTTGAAATGATTTCCCCATTTCATAAGAGACAAGAGTTCCTAATTCTTTTTTATTATCTCTTAACTTTTCTCCAAATTGTCGAACCAGTTCACCACGTTTTGGAGCAGGGATTTTTCTGAATTTTACAAATGCATCTTGAGCTGCATTGATAATAGTTTCATAATCTTTTTCTGAAGCTGTCTTTATTTTTCCAATGCTTTCACCATCAACTGGTGAAAAAGAATTTATTACATCTCCAGTCCCAAACCATTTTGAGCCAGTAGAGCATCCTAATTCTTCATTTTTTATCTTAAGCTTTTTTATTAAAGTGTCTCTAACCCCCATATAATTAGATTTCTGAAATTCTTAATGTGTTTGTCATACCTTTTTTATCTATCGGCATTGAAGTTAAATTGATTACCTTGTCTCCTTTAATTAAAAATTTATTGTCTAGGGCAATTTTATTTATTTGCTCTACAGTTTTATCAGTACTTTCAAAACCATCATAAAAAAAAGCCTTTACTCCCCATAAAAGATTTAATTGAGTCAATATCCTTTTATTTGAGGTAAATACAAGTATATGGGTTGAAGGCCTCCAAGAAGATATTTGAAATGCGGTATAACCACTATTTGTTAGAGTACTTATAGCTTTAGCCTTAATATCATTAGCCATTTTGGCTGCGCTAAAACAAATAGATTTTGTAATATATCTTTTTGATTTCTGATCCTTTGGTCTTTTATTTGCTAGAGAAATTAAATTAGAGTTTTCTACTTTATTTATTATTGAAGAGATGGTTTTTATGACTTCTAGAGGATATTTTCCGACAGAAGTTTCTCCTGATAACATAACTGCATCAGCCCCATCCATAACTGAATTGGCAACATCATTTACTTCAGCTCTACTAGGACTCATACTA
>SGZK01000009.1:0-14357 GCA_004214195.1 Flavobacteriales bacterium
AAGAAGGGATATTTGAAGTCTAATACTAGTAGACTGAGGTGTTTCAGCATTAAGAATATTATGGTTTTGATAAAGAGAATTAAAGGTCTTAACTAAATCATATAAATAATTACATATAATTGCTGGAGATAATTCATCCTCAGCCACTTTAATAATATCTTTATATTTCTTTATACATTTTATAGTCTCTTTCTCTTTTTCATTTAATCTATACTCACTGAAATTATTAGTTTCAACTTGTTCTACTTTATTTAAAATAGACTGAATTCGAGCATAAGTGTATTGAATAAAAGGTCCAGTGTTTCCATTTAAATCAATTGATTCTTTAGGATTAAATAGAATTCTCTTCTTTGGATCAACTTTAAGTATAAAATATTTTAAAGCACCTAATGCAATCTTTCTATAATTATCTTTAGTTATTCTATTATTCTGATTTTGAAACTTTCCTAAATTTTGTGATGTTTCCTTGACTGAATCTATTAACTGAAGAATTAAATCATCTGCATCAATAACCTTTCCTTCCCTACTCTTCATTTTTCCAGTTGGTAAATCAACCATCCCATAGCTAAGATGAAATAAGTTATTTGCCCAATCATACCCTATTTTTTTTAATATGTTGAATAATACTTGAAAATGATAATCTTGCTCATTACCAACAGTATAGACCATACCTCCAATTTCAGGAAAATCTTCTATTCTTTGCTTTGCAGTTCCTAAATCTTGTGTCATGTATACGGATGTTCCGTCAGATCTTAAAAGTAACTTTTCATCTAATCCATCATCTGTTAGGTCAACCCATACAGAGGAATCTTCTTTCTTATAAAATACTTTTTTTTCAAGACCGTATTTAACTATTTCTTTCCCTAAAAGATATGTGTCACTCTCATAATAATTCTTGTCAAATGAAACTCCCAATTTATTATAAGTTTGTTTAAACCCTTCATATACCCAGCTATTCATCATTTTCCATATTTTTCTTACTTCTTCATCTCCATTTTCCCACTTTTTAAGTGTTTCTTTTGCAAGCTTCATAAGATTAGATTGATTTATAGCTTCTTCCTTATCAACCCCTTTTTTTATTAGTTCATCTACTTCCTCCTTATGTTTTTTTTCAAATAAAACATAATAATTACCTACTAATTTATCTCCCTTTAAACCTGAGGATTCAGGAGTCGAATCTTTACCATATAATTTCCAAGCAACAATAGATTTGCAAATATGTATCCCTCTATCATTTATTATTTGTGTTTTTATAACTTTTTTACCATTTGCTTCTAATATTCTTGAAATAGAATAACCTAAAAGGTTATTTCTTATATGGCCTAAATGAAGGGGTTTATTTGTATTAGGTGAAGAATATTCTACTATAAATGTATTTGACCCTTTAGTAGGCTGTATATTAAAAAAACTATCATTATTTATTGCAGACTGAAGAAAATCAATATAAAAAGTATCTGAAATACTCAAGTTTAAAAAACCTTGGACTAAATTAAATTCATCAATTATGTCTGACTTTTTTACTATCTCACTTCCAATATTTTGACCTAAGTTTGATCTATCTTTTTTACTAATTAATTTAATTATATTGAATAATACAATTGTAATGTCACCTTTAAAATCTTTTTTAGTTGGAATAAATTCAATTGATGGCTCAGATATCTTATATTTTTTTAGTAAAAAGTCTTTGACTATTTTATATAGCTCCTTTTTATAATCCATAGAGATATATTAATTAATTTATTTAATAGACCTTTCATTAGGGCCATTATATACTTGTCTTGGTCTACCAATTGGGGTATTTGATTCCCTCATTTCTTTCCATTGAGCAATCCAACCAGGAATTCTACCTAATGCAAATATTACAGTAAACATATCAGTAGGTATACCAAGTGCTCTGTATATAATTCCAGAGTAAAAATCAACATTAGGATATAATTTTTTTTCTATAAAATAAGGATCCTTTAGAGCTTTAGATTCAATTTCTTTTGCTATATCAAGAACAGGATCATCAATACCTAAATCATTCAAAACTTGATCTGCTGCCTTCTTAATTATTTTTGCTCTAGGATCAAAATTTTTATATACTCTATGTCCAAATCCCATTAGCCTGAATGGATCATTTTTATCTTTAGCTTTATCTATATACTTATTAATATTTGAATCATCATTTTTTATTAATTCTAACATCTCAATAACTGCTTGATTAGCTCCTCCATGAAGTCTTCCCCATAAAGCTGAAATACCTGCTGAAATTGAAGCAAATAATCCTGCATAAGAGGAACCAACTATTCTAACTGTTGATGTAGAGCAATTCTGCTCATGATCAGCATGTAGAATAAGTAAACTATTGAGTGCATTAACAACAATATCATTTTGAATATATTCTTGATTAGGTTTTGCAAACATTAAATAGGCAATATTCTCTACATAATTAAACTTATCACTACTATAATTTAAAGGAAGTCCTTTAATTTTTCTCAATGTCCAGGATGATAATATTGGAAATTTTGCAAGTAATTTAACAGTTGAGTTATATAATTTTTGATCATTTTCAGATTTATCAGATTTTTTTAATGATAATTTAGTTTCATTTTCAGGGCTAAAAGCAATCAAAGCTGAAGTTAATGAGGATAAAACACCCATTGGGTGAGCAGATTTAGGAAAACTTTGAAAAATTTCTTTTACATGCTCATCAACTAATGACTCTTCATTAATATCAAATTGAAATTTATCAAGTTGTTGTTTAGTTGGTAACTCTTCAAAAATTAATAAGTAGCAGACTTCAAGAAAAGTTGTTTTTTTACAAAGCTCGTCAATTGAATAACCTCTATATCTTAAAATTCCATTTTCACCATCAAGATATGTAATATTACTTATACAATGTCCCGTATTTTTATAACCTGGATCATAAGTTATAAAACCTGTTTTCGATCTAAGTTGTTTAATATCAATAGCTTTCTCATTTTCAGATCCTTCAATAATTGGAAAAGAATAGGATTGATTATTATAAATAATTTTTACATTATTAGCCATAAAAGCATATTTGATACAAATTTACTGGTCTAATACCTAAGAAAAAAATTTATTAAAATTTAAATGTTTAAAAATTTAACTTAAATGCTCTCTTACCCAAATACTGGGCATTTACTCCAAGCTCTTCTTCTATTCTTAAAAGCTGATTATATTTGGCCATTCTATCGCTTCTAGACATCGAACCAGTCTTTATTTGACCTGTATTGAAAGCAACTGATAGGTCTGCAATTGTAGAATCTTCAGTTTCACCAGATCTGTGAGAAATAACTGATGTAAAATTATTTTCAGATGCTAGTTTTATTGATTCAATTGTTTCACTTAAAGTACCAATCTGATTTAATTTGATTAAAATTGAATTTCCAATTTTTTCTGTAATACCCTTTTGAAGTCTTTTTATATTAGTAACAAATAAATCATCTCCAACAAGCTGAACTTTCTTGCCAATTTTTTCTGTAAGTTTTTTCCAACCATCCCAATCATCCTCATCCATTCCATCTTCAATTGATATAATAGGGAACTTTTCACAAAGTGAAATAAGATATTCAACCTGTTGATCTGAATTTAGTTTTTTTGCATTTTTACCCTCAAAAATTGAATAATCATATACTCCATTTGAATAAAATTCAGACGCAGCACAATCAAGAGCTATCATTACATCCTCTTTAATTTTATATCCAGCATCTTTAATTGAATCAATTATTATATTTAATACATCTTCAATTCCATTTAATTTAGGAGCAAACCCTCCTTCATCTCCAACAGAAATACTTAGATTTTTATCTTTTAAATTTATTTTAAGATTGTGAAACACTTCATTACCAATTTGAAGAGCATGTGAAAAACTTTTTGCACCAACTGGAACTATCATAAACTCCTGGAATGCTATAGGAGAATCTGAATGACTTCCAGCATTAATTATATTGATTAATGGTACAGGAAGCACACTAGGGTTAGAGTTGCTTCCTAAATATTTATATAGAGATATTCCTTTTTCAGATGCAGCAGCTTTCGAAACAGCTAGAGAAACAGCTAGGATTGCATTTGCTCCTATTTTAGATTTGTTTTCGGTACCATCTAGATCAATCATTAATTGATCTATAATGTTTTGATCAAAGACACTGTAACCAATTAATTTTTTTGAAATTAATTTATTTATATTACTAACTGCGTTGAAAACTGACTTTCCTAAATACTTCTCTTTATTATTATCTCTTAATTCTACAGCTTCATGCTTTCCTGTTGATGTTCCAGAGGGGACAGCTGCAGTACCTTTAATACCATTTGAGGTAATGACATCTGCTTCAACTGTAGGGTTTCCTCTTGAATCAAAAATTTGTCTTGCCTTTATTTCTTTTATTTTACTCATTTATTATTATTAAATATATGATAGAAATTGATCAAAAAGATAATTGCCATCATTAGGGCCAGGACCAGCCTCAGGATGGTATTGAACTGAAAAACATTTTTTATTTTTCAATTCAATTCCAGCTATTGTATTATCATTTAGATGTTCATGGGTAACTAAAACCTTTTTATTTTTTTTTGCTTCTATTAAATCAACTGCAAAACCATGATTCTGAGAAGTTATTTCCCCTTTTCTAGTTTTTAGATTTAAAACAGGGTGATTAATCCCTCGATGGCCGTTAAACATTTTATAAGTATTAATTCCATTTGCCAAAGCGATTACTTGATGCCCAAGACAAATTCCAAAAAGCGGAAAATTATTATTAATTATTTTTTTTGTTGTTTCTATAACTTTTGATAACGGCTTAGGATCGCCAGGTCCATTTGAAATAAAAAATCCATTTGGCTTGAATTTAAGTAACTCATCAAAATCAGTATCATAAGGAAAAACTTTTATATAAAAGTCTCTTTTTATAAAATTTGATAATATATTTTTTTTAACACCAAGATCTAAAACAGCTAACCTATATTTTGCTTTTGAATTTCCAAGATAGTAAGCTTTTTTAGTTGATACTTTTGAAGCTAATTCTAAACCTTCCATTTCTGGAAAATTCATTAACTGCTTCTTTACTTTATCTAAATTATCTACATCTGTAGTAATAGCAGCATTCATAGCTCCATTTTCTCTAACATATCTGACTAAAGCTCTAGTATCTACATCTGAAATAGCAATTATTTTTTGTTTTTTAAACCATGAATCAATAGACTTTGAAGATACTCTTGAATTTACATAACTGAAATTTTTACAAATTAGTCCTGAAATATATATTCTTTCTGATTGCGACTCATTTTCTTTTATACCATAATTCCCTATATGAGAAGTAGTGGTGGCTATAATTTGTCCAAAATATGAAGGATCTGTAAAAATTTCTTGATAACCAGTAACACCTGTATTGAAACATATTTCACCAATAACTGTGCCGTAAACACCAACAGACTTTCCATAAAAAATTGTTCCATCAGCTAGAAGCACAATTCCTTTTTTCCTTTTTATATAAGTCATTACTGGAGCATAAAATTAAACAAAAAAAGGATATATGTAAAAACATATATCCTTTTAAATCATCAATTAATTATTAAAAAGTAATTAAGACTGTTTCTTCTTGTCTTTACTCTTATTGTTTTGTGAATATATTTCATTATAATCTACAAACTCAATCATTGCCATAGATGCATTATCTCCCATTCTATTGCCCAACTTAATTATTCTTGTATACCCCCCTGGTCTGTTACCAATTTTTTTTGCAACTTCATCAAATAATGTTTTTACAGCGACTTTATTTCTTATCTTACTAAAACATATCCTTCTATTATGAGTATCATCAGTCTTAGATTTTGTTACTAAAGGCTCGATAAATATTTTTAAAGCTTTAGCTTTTGTTAAAGTTGTATTTATTCTTTTATGTTCAATTAGAGAAGAAGCCATATTAGCTAGCATAGCTTTCCTATGAGCTGTTTTTCTTCCAAGTTTAATTACTTTTTTACGATGCCTCATTATTACCTTTTAATTTTAATCTTTGTCTAATTTATATTTTGAAAGATCCATACCAAAAGACAGCCCCTTTAATATCACTAATTCTTCAAGTTCTGTAAGAGACTTTCTTCCAAAGTTTCTAAATTTCATCAAATCATTTTTATTAAAAGATACAAGATCTCCTAATGTATCAACTTCTGCAGCTTTTAAACAATTTAAAGCTCTAACGGATAAATCCATATCAATCAATTTTGTTTTTAGTAGTTGTCTCATATGGAGAGATTCTTCATCGTATGCTTCTGACTGTGCAATTTCATCAGATTCAAGAGTTATAAGTTCATCAGAGAACAACATAAAATGATGTATTAATGTTTTAGCTGCTTCTGTTAATGCATCCTTTGGATGAATTGAACCATCAGTTATAATTTCAAAAACTAATTTTTCATAATCAGTTTTTTGTTCAACTCTATAGTTCTCTATTTCATATTTCACATTTTTTACTGGTGTATATATAGAATCGACAGCAATAGTACCAATAGAGTCATTAGGCTTTTTATTTTCCTCAGCTGGCACATATCCTCTACCTTTTTCAATAGTAAGTTCAATGTTTAGTTTATAATCCTTTTCTAGATTACAAATATGAAGATCGGGATTTAAAATCTGAAAACCAGAAATAAATTTTTGAAAATCAGAAGCCTTTAATTCATTTTGATTACCTACTACAACATTAATTCTTTCTCCATCAAAATCCTCGATTTGTCTTTTTAATCTAATTTGTTTAATGTTTAAAATTATTTCTGTAACATCTTCTACTACACCTTCTATTGTAGAAAACTCGTGATCAACTCCTTCAATTTTAATTGATGTAAATGCGTATCCTTCTAAGGATGAGAGTAAGACTCTTCTAAGAGCATTTCCTATTGTTAATCCATAACCTGGTTCTAAAGGTCTGAATTCAAACTTTCCATGAGATTCTGTTGAATCTATCATGATTACTTTATCTGGTTTCTGAAAATTTAGTATTGTCATATATAATTTATTTTGAATATAATTCTACAATTAGTTGTTCTTTAATATTTTCTGGAATTTGATCTCTTTCAGGTAAATTAATAAACTCCCCTTCAAGTCTTTCTCCATTCCATTTAATCCATGAATATTCGGATTCACTTAATTTAAGAGAATTCTGAATTGATTCTAATGATTTTGATTTTTCTCTTACTGCAATTTTATCACCTGGTCTTAAGGTGTAAGATGGTATATTAACTATTCTTTCATTAACAGTTATATGTTTATGAGAAACTAGTTGTCTTGCTCCATCTCTTGTATTAGACATGCCCATCCTATATACTACATTATCAAGTCTTGATTCACATAATTGAAGAAGTGCTTCTCCAGTAATCCCTTTAGCTCTATTAGCCTTATCATACAAATTTCGAAATTGTCTTTCAAGTATTCCATAGGTATATTTAGCTTTTTGTTTTTCCATCAACTGAATAGCATACTCAGATTTTTTTGATCTTCTTTTAGTATTTCCATGTTGACCTGGAGGGTAATTTTTTTTCTCTAAAGTCCTATCCTCACCAAAGAGTGGTTCACCGAACTTTCTTGAAATTTTTGTTTTTGGACCTCTATATCTAGCCATTTTTTTTTATTTAATTATACTCTTCTTCTTTTTGGCGGTCTACATCCATTATGTGGCATTGGAGTTACATCAACAATTTCCGAAACCTCTAAGCCATTATTATGTAGAGTTCGAATTGCAGATTCACGTCCATTACCTGGACCTTTGACTAAAACTTTTATTCTTCTGACCCCCGCTTCATGAGCTACTTTAGCAGCATCTTCAGCTGCAGTTTGAGCTGCAAATGGAGTATTCTTTTTTGAACCTCTAAATCCCATTTTTCCGGCAGATGACCATGAAATAACTTCTCCCTTTTTATTAGTAATTGAAATTATAATATTATTAAATGAGGCATTTATATGAGCCTCACCAGTTGACTCAACAATTACTTTTCTTTTTTTACTAGTAGTTTTTGCCATGACTTTTATTTAGTTACTTTTTTCTTATTAGCTACAGTTTTTCTCTTACCCTTCCTAGTTCTAGAATTATTTTTTGTTCTTTGACCTCTTAAAGGCAACCCTAACCTATGTCTTATTCCTCTATTACTTCCAATATCCATAAGTCTCTTTATATTTAACTGAGTTTCAGACCTAAGTTCTCCCTCAATCTTTAAATTTCCTACAACATCTCTAATACTTGCAATTTCAGTATCATTCCATTCGGAAACTTTTTTATTTTCGTCTACTTTAGCATCAATCAAAATAGATTTTGCTCTATTTCTACCGATTCCATATATATATGTTAGAGCAATAGCCCCTCTCTTTTCTTTTGGTATGTCAATTCCTGATATTCTAGCCATAATTAACCTTGTCTTTGTTTAAATCTTGGATTTTTTTTGTTTATAACATATAAACGTCCTTTTCGTCTAACTATTTTACAATCAACACTTCTTTTTTTTATAGATGCTCTTACTTTCATTATAATATAATTTACATTCTAAATGTTATTCTTGCTTTTGATAAATCATAAGGACTCATCTCAAGCTTTACTTTATCACCAGGTAATAACTTAATATAGTGAAGTCTCATTTTACCGGAAATATGAGCAGTAACAATATGTCCATTCTCAAGTTCTACCCTAAACATAGCATTTGATAGTGCCTCAATAATTTTTCCTTCTTGTTCTATAGATTGTTGTTTAGCCATATTAATTAAATTTGTGGTTTATTTCTCATAGAACCAGATTTCATAAGACCATCATAATGATAATTCAATAAATAAGCGTTAACCTGTTGTATAGTATCAATCGCAACTCCTACCATTATCAATAGTGATGTACCACCAAAAAACAGTGCCCATCCTTGCTGCATCCCTATTAATTGAACTACAATTGCTGGAAAAACAGCAATAGCAGCAAGATATAAAGATCCTGGAAATGTTATGTGAGACATTACTGAATCTAAATACTCTGCTGTTTCATTTCCTGGTCTAATCCCTGGAACAAAACCTCCACTTCTTTTCAAATCATCTGACATTTTGTTTGTTGGCACAGTAATCGCTGTATAAAAAAATGTAAATATTATACATAAAAGCCCAAAAAGAACATTATACCAAAGTCCAAAAATATCAGAAAAATTAGTCTGTAACCATTGACCAACACTAGAGGTACCAAAAACACTACCAATAGTCACTGGTGCAAACATTAATGCTTGTGCAAAAATTATTGGCATAACACCAGATGCATTAAGTTTAAGAGGAATATATTGTCTTGAAGACATTCCTGTATTAGATTGAGCATTTTGTGAAATGCTATTTCTTCTAGCATATTGAACTGGAATTTGCCTAACAGCCATAACTAACAATATACTTAAGATAATTATAATTAACCAAACTGAAAGTTCAATTATGATCAAAACTATCTGCCCATTAGCTTCCCTTGAAATAAAATTTTGAGCAAAAGATTGTGGTAAAGATGCAACAATTCCAACTGTTATCAAAAGAGAAATACCATTTCCAATTCCTTTATCAGTTATCTTTTCTCCTAACCACATTGCAAAAACTGTTCCTGTAACTAATATAATTACTGAGGATATTACAAATAATGGGGTTCTTCCGAAAGTGAAAGCGCTATCTGGAACACCTAAAGCAGTTAAACTATATAAATAAGCAGGTGCTTGAATTATACAAATAAATATTGTTAACCATCTAGTGATTTGAGTTATTTTTTTTCTACCACTCTCTCCTTCCTTTTGCAATTTCTGAAGATATGGTAATGCAACTCCCATTAATTGAACCACAATTGATGCAGATATATAAGGCATAATTCCTAAAGCAACAAAGGAAGCTTGAGCAAATGCTCCACCAGTAAATGCATTTAAAATTCCAAGTAAACCTCCTCCTCCTGACAAGCTTTCTGAAAAGGTACTCATCACTCCCCTGTCAATACCTGGAAGTACTATTTGAGCACAAACTCTATAGACTAGTAACAATCCAAGAGTAAAAAGAATTTTATTCTTTAACTCTTTAATCTTTAATATCTTTTTTACTATGTCTATAAACTTATTCATATTTATAACTTAATAACTTTACCACCTGCTTTTACAATGATATTTTCTGCTGATTTAGAAAATTTATGAGCATATACCTCAACCGGTGATTCTAGCTTTCCTCTACCCAAAATCTTAATAAGATCTCCTTTATGGGCTAAATTTAATTCTAAAATATTTTCAATTTTTAATTGTTTTTTTATTTTTTTTTGTTCTATTAAAAGCTGTATTGTATCAATATTAATAGGCACATACTCCTTTCTATTTATATTTTTAAAACCAAATTTTGGCACTCTTCTTTGTAAAGGCATTTGGCCACCCTCAAAACCAATCTTTCTTGAATACCCTGATCTTGATTGAGCCCCTTTATGACCTTTAGTTGAAGTTCCACCTTTACCAGAACCTTGACCTCTTCCAAGCCTTTTCCCGCTATTTTTATTAGATCCTAATGCTGGTTTTAAATTATTTAAACTCATAATTATTTTTTTATTTCATTAATAGAAACTAAATGTTTTACTTTTTCAATCATCCCGTTAATTGAAGGATTAAGTTCATGTTCAACCTCCATTCCAATTCTTCTTAAACCTAAAGCAATTAATGTTCTTTTTTGAGATTCGAGTCTCTTTATTGTACTTTTTATTTGTTTAATTTTTACTTTCTTACTCATGACTTGAAAATTTTATCTAAAGAGACACCTCTCTGTTTAGCAATCATGATAGGACTTCTTAGATTTAATAAAGCATCAAAAGTTGCTTTTACAACATTGTGAGGATTTGACGAACCTTGAGATTTTGAGAGAACATCTTGTATTCCTACTGATTCTAAGACAGTTCTTACGGCACCTCCTGCAATTACTCCGGTTCCTTCAGATGCTGGTTTAATAAAAACTTTTGCTCCGCCATACTTACCTTTTTGCTCATGTGGAATAGTTCCATTTTCAATTGGGATTTTTACTAAGTTTTTCTTTGCATCCTCTACAGCCTTTGAAATAGCTATAGTTACCTCTTTTGCTTTTCCAAGTCCATGTCCTACTACCCCATTCTCATCACCAACTACTACAATAGCAGAAAAACCAAAAGCTCTTCCTCCTTTAGTAACTTTAGTAACTCTTTGAATACCAACAAGCCTATCCTTAAGCTCTAGTCCTACTGGTTTTATCATTTCAACATTTTTATAATTTTTATACATACCTATAGTTTAAGTCCTCCCTCTCTAGCACCTTCAGCTAATGATTTAACTCTACCATGATAAAGGTAACCCCCTCTATCAAATTTTACTTTACTCACGCCTGCTTTAATAGCTTTCTCAGCAATTAACTTTCCTACATTAAATGATTTTTCAATATTGGATTTAAGTTTAAGATCTATTATTTCTTTATCTCTAGATGAAAGTGATATAACTGTTTTTCCATTAACATCATCAATTATTTGACAATATATATCCTTATTACTCCTGAAAACTGATAATCTAGGATAATCTGGAGAACCAGCAATTATTTTTCTAATTCTTTTTCTTATTCTATCTCTTCTATAATTCTTAAGTTTTGTCATGCTATGCTTGTTTTCCTGCTTTTCTTCTTATTTGTTCACCAACGTACTTTACACCTTTTCCTTTATAAGGTTCAGGTTTTCTAAAAGATCTAATTTTTGCAGCGATATGTCCTAATAGTTGTTTATCAATAGAAGATAACTTTATAATAGGATTCTGCCCTTTTACATTAATGGCTTCAACTTTAATTTCTGGAGGAAGGTTCATTACAATAGTATGAGAAAATCCAAGAGAAAGATCTAATTTTTGACCTGAACTATTAGCCCTGTATCCAACACCTACTAATTCAAGTTCTTTTACAAAACCATCGCTTACCCCTATCACCATATTATTTAATAAAGACCTATATAAACCATGTTTTGATTTATGATCTTTAGAATCAGAATTCCTTGTAACATTAATCTCACTGTCAGTAATATTAAAAGAAACACCATCAAACTTTTGAGAGAGTTCCCCTAACTTACCTTTAGCTATAACCAGGTTTTCTTTAACTTCTACAGTTACTCCTTCTGGGATATTTATTATACTATTTCCTATTCTTGACATTTCTTATTATTTAATATATATAACATATTAACTCTCCTCCAATATTCATATTTGCAGCTTTCTTTCCGGTCATAAGTCCCTTAGATGTTGAAACTATTGAAACTCCTAATCCATTAAGTATTCTAGGAAAACTTTTAGAATTAGAGTACTTTCTTAAACCAGGTTTGCTAATCCTTTGAATTTCTTTAATAACTGGTTCATTTGAAATAGAATCATATTTTAGGGCAATTTTTATTTGACCTTGATTATCTTCCGTCTCTTCAAATTTATAGCTAAGAATAAATCCCTGATCAAATAAGATTTTTGTAATCTCCTTTTTTATATTTGATGCAGGTATCTCCACAACTTTATGTCCAGCTGAGTTAGCATTTCTAATTCTTGTCAAATAATCTGCAATTGTGTCTGTATACATATATATATATTTTACCAGCTAGCTTTTGTTACTCCTGGGATTAAACCTTTATTTGCCATTTCTCGAAACATAACTCTTGAAATTCCAAATTGCCTAATATATCCTTTTGGTCTTCCCGTTAGTTTACATCTATTATGAAGTCTAACTGGAGATGCATTTTTTGGAAGTTTCTGAAGTCCAATATAATCTTTTGCATCTTTTAAAGACTTCCTCTTGCTTGCATATTTAGCAACCACCCTTTGCCTTTTTCTTTCTCGAGCTTTCATTGATTCTTTTGCCATATCTATTGTTTTTTAAATGGTAATCCTAATTCAGACATAAGACCTTTAGCTTCTTCATCTGAATTTGTATTTGTTACAAATGTTATATCCATTCCTGAAATTTTATTTACTTTATCAATATTTATTTCTGGAAAAATTATTTGTTCTCTTATTCCAAGGGTATAATTTCCTCTTCCATCAAAACCTGAAGTTTTAATACCCTGAAAATCTCTAACTCTTGGAAGGGCTATAGTAATTAGTCTGTCTAAAAATTCAAACATTTTATTTCCTCTTAAAGTTACTTTCACACCAATTGGAGTTCCTTTTCTTAATTTAAATGAAGCAACATCCTTTTTTGATAAAGTTGGTAATGCCTTTTGTCCTGATATTAATGTTAACTCCTCAACAGCATGATCAATTAATTTTTTATCACCAACTGCATCACCCACTCCCCTAGAAATAATTATTTTTTTCAATTTGGGAACCTGCATTATATTCTTAAATTCTAACTTTTTCATAAGAGCCGAAACAACGGAATTTGAATAATCTTCTTTAAGTCTTGGTTTATATGACATAATTATAAAATTTCATTTGATTTCTTTGAATACCTTAGCTTTTTCCCATCTTCAAATTTGTATCCAGATTTTGTTTTTTCACCACTTTTGGTTAGTAATGATAAATTTGAAATATCAAGAGGCAACTGTTTTTCTATTATCCCACCCTTAGGGTTTTCAGCACTTGGTTTTGTGTGTCTCTTAACTATATTTACACCCTCAACTATTGCTTTATTGCTGTTATATAGCACTTTTAATACTGACCCTGATGAGCCTTTATTCTCTCCAGAAATTATCACAACTTTATCTCCTTTTTTAATCTTAATCTTTTTCATAACATTTATAATACTTCTGGTGCTAATGATATTATCTTCATAAACTGTTTATCTCTCAATTCTCTTGCAACTGGTCCAAAAACTCTAGTACCTCTCATTTCTCCTGTTTCACTTAATAGTACACATGCATTATCATCAAATCGTATATATGAGCCATCATTTCTTCTAACTTCTTTTTTTGTTCTAACAACGACGGCAACTGAAACTGTACCTTTATTAACTGTTCCATTTGGTGTAGCATCCTTAACTGTTACCACAATTTTATCCCCTAAAGATGCATATCTTCTTTTAGTTCCTCCTAAAACTCTAATAGTAAGAACATCTTTCGCTCCAGTATTATCAGCTACCCTTAATCTTGATTCTTGTTGTACCATTATTTTGCTCTTTCTATTATTTTAACAACTCTCCATCTTTTTGTTTTGCTCATAGGCTTTGTTTCCATTATTTTAACAGTATCACCTTCCTTACATTCATCTTTTTCATCATGAGCAACGTATCTCTTTGTCTTTAAAACAAACTTCCCATATACTGGATGTTTTACTTTCCTTACTTCAGATATAACAACAGACTTATTCATCTTATTAGATGCGACAATACCTATTCTTTCTTTTCTTAATGCTCTAGT